>JBBSOC010000010.1:0-42896 GCA_038260095.1 Mycobacteriales bacterium
GCAATCGGCTTACCCGAACCGAGAAACATTTTCACAGCCTCATCCCGAAACTCGGGAGTATATACTTTACGCTTCACAAGAACCTCCAGACAAGAAACTTTAGCGGACACACCGTCTGGAAAACCCAACACACCTCAAACCTTCTTCACGTCAGGGATGCTCGCGATGAAAATCCGAGTTTTCGGAAGGCTCTTCTTGATGATGCCTAACGCCACATTAACCTGCTGGCGGTAGGTCTGTACTGGTGTCATCGCAGACTCTGTTGGCTTACACGCGTCATTCGCGCCAATCAGCAGCGTGACATACTCGGCTTTTTGCCCAACCGCTTGTTTGGCCTGGCCGACCATGTCCGCGGCTACGGCACCAGTCTTTGCGTCGTTGAAGTTTTTGCCGTCAATAGCAGGGTTGAGCGCGCGCAGCCCTAAATAATGGCTATCCACCTCTGTGCTGGTCCCAGTTGACCAGGAGCGCTCCTCGCAGTCTGCATAAAAGCCGCAAGCATTGAACCCCCTGGTTATCGAGTCTCCAAGTCCCGCCATGGAGCCGGGAACGGTGAATTTGGCCGCCGACTCCCTAGCTGGCGACGTGGGCATCCTTGACTGGGGCTCGGCTGAAAGCACTGGGGCTGGCGCGGTTTGATCATTTCTCGGCACTGCGGTTAGAGACTCGTCGCCACCCTGTTGAGGCACCACGGGCGAGCTCTGCTTTAGCGAAGAGCTGCCCGGAGTTGCTTGCGTTACGTAATTAGCCCGCTTACCTGGTGTTTCGCCGGAGTATGCCACCACTACCGGGCCTGCGACCAACAGCAGCGCGACCATGGCGGTGATCGATCGGAGTAGCATTACGACCCCTCAAAGGATGAGTGTGGGAGTGCTGAACCGCAATCCGAATGGCTTATATTGACTACGGTATGCCGACACTGTCGTAGGCACCACTTGAAGCCGATATTTCGATGATTTGCCGAGTCTGATGAGAGGCGACGGCTGGTCTCAGGTCGTCACTACGGTTTCGGTAGAGTGGCCTAGCTTCAGTCCGGGTGGCGGAATGGCAGACGCGCTAGCTTGAGGTGCTAGTGCCCTTTACGGGGCGTAGGGGTTCAAGTCCCCTTCCGGACACAACCGAGTGGCAGACCTGCCACATCTGACGTATCAGTGTTCAAGTGCGTTCTACCACCTAGAGTGCGCATCTCCTACCGGGGCTCCTCCCGCAACACCGTTATTGTGCTTAGAGAAAATCTCCAGCGAGAGCGAGTCCTCACCGTGGCAAAGAAGCGCCTGACAACAGCGCAGCACACGAGACGACTGTTTTTAGGAGCTGCGGCAGGGCTAGTTGCGGTTACGGCTACAGAGCCGTTTTGGGGCAGTTCCTCAGCCGCCGCCGATTTCCAAAAAGGCGCCGCATCACGCTCTGGTTTGGCTGATCTAGATCTTCCCGAGTTCAGTCTAACGTCGTACTCCCACCAGGTGAAGAAGTACACGACGGCATGGGGCACAACAGTCGATGATTGGTATCCTGCCTTCCTTGCCGCACATGCCGATTTGGCGAGGCACGGCGGTGGCCGGCTGATCGTTCCCGCGGGGCGGTACCACATCTCTGGACATGTGGTATTCGATGTGCCGGCGGTCTCCGTGCATCTGAACAAAGACTCGCACGTAGAGTTGGTCGGCGACCCTGACGTATTCTACGGCGCTCCCATCGGTTTTTACGGAAACGCTAAGCCCGGAGAACCGATTGAGAACCGCATTCAACGTGACTTCGCCGCGCTATTAGGCCCAGGTTCTGTCGGGTATCCAGCCAATCAACTGCACCGCTACCCGCACGAAAACGGGGCAGCAATGAGCTACATCAAAACTGCGGTTATGGACGGGATACACGTCCCGCATGTTCCCGGCAAGGGAATAACAGCGCAGTTCGGCTGCAACCACATCATCATGCGCAATTGCACGATTGGGACTACATTCACCGGTGACGTGGAACGTAATTACAGCGGCCAGGCCTCTTTAGTGGCTCAGGGAGGTTGGTCGTTTGACCGTCGCCCACCTGAGTCACCGTTGTTCACCGACGTGGTGATTGAGAACAACACCATTGAGGGCGAGACAGTCCGGGGCATTCACGCCAGCTTCTGTAATGACGTGCGTGTGATCGGCAATAAACTAGCCCCGAGTTGGGGAGCTGGGTTACTTGTGAAAGCAGCCAACAGTGCGATTGTCAGCGAGAACCTTTTCCAAAGGCCGTGCCAAGGTTTCCCGAGCACAACGGGGAGCCCCTACGCAGAGTACGTCCCCCAACCTGGAATTCCCGAAGACGCAATGTTTTTCATCAGCGTGAAAGATTCCACATTGAAATCCAATATTCTAGAAGGTCACTCCCACCGGCACGGCGTTTTCTCCGGTGAAGCGAAGCCAGCATACCAGCTTCCAGCTGGCGTAATTTACGCACGAAAAAATAAGTTGTCTCGAGGAAAAGACACCATTTTTGGTGGTACTCCAGAATGGGATACCGATTAGCGAGCTTCACCTTTCTTGGGCGGCAGCGGAAAGAATCCGCTCGTACGCTTGATATAATCCTGGTAACCTGGCCGACTCTGGGATAGCTGGTCTTCCAACATTCTTTTGCCGGTCTTTTTTACTAGTAAATAATTCATCAACAGTGGCGAAAAAGCCGTGAGCAGGCCAACCCAGTGACCTCCGGCGAGCAGAAAGATTCCCCACCATATACACGCGTCACCAAAATAGTTCGGGTGGCGGGTATACCGCCACAAACCGGTATCCATTACCTGTCCCATAGGAGCGCCGTTCGCACGACGCGCTTTAAAACGGGACAGCTGCCAGTCGCCAATAGATTCACAGCTGAAACCCACAAACCAGATAGCTATGCCAAGCACACTAATCCAGTTCAGCGGTTCGGATTCGTACGACGCCACTTGCACTGGAAGTGAAACAATCCATAACACGATGCCTTGAGTTAGGTATACATGTATAAATGCGCCGATTTTTCGGTTTCCTGGATGGCGATCAAGCAGCTTGTCGTACCGCGGGTCCTCGCCATGGCCCCAGTTGCGAGCCGCAATATGAGCGGCCAGTCGCAAACCCCATACGGGGGTGAGTGCGGCCACCAATAGCCTCCGAGCGGCGTCGCCTGACCCAATCGAAAGGCAGTATGTGGTCAGCGCAACAGCGGCGAAACCAAGCCCCCATGTCACGTCCACCACGCTGTGCTTACCTCGTAGCAGCGCTATGGCGAACGTAATCACCATGACTGTAAGGGCTACCGCACCGGTGACAACCAGATTGACGCCTAAGTCATGTAGAGGGAAACCGCTAGCCATATCCGCCTATCAAAGGTAAAAGTCTTGGAAAGTTTGGCCACTCCACGTCTATGGTCCGGTTTTTAACCGTTTCTCGAGGTGCCGGGTTTGCCGTTTGTCGCGGTGCCGGCACTATTGATTTGTCTTCCACCTTGATTACTGTTGTTGATATTGCCGCTGTTGGCAGGAAGGTTGCTAAGGTCGTACGGAATGAAGGACGGCAACTTAAACGGAGTCTGTGGTGCGGGTAGCTTTCCTGGCCGCCTATTGCCCCCCTGCGGCCTAAGCTGCGATCGACCAACTGGCGGCTTAGCGCTGCTCGATGTCTCCTGGCCGTGCTGACCGGGATCCTTCTGCACAGTAGTGACATGATTATCACGGTCGACGAAAAGTGCTGTACCGCCCTCTGCTGAATCGATTATTAGCCGACCCTCATCTTGGGAAAATGTGATCGGTTCGGCGCTACCAGACACCGGTAGTTGTTGGATGGGCTTACCTACCAGGTCGAGCACTATAATTTGACCAGCTGCAATATCCGTTACGTATATTCGGTCGGAAAACACTATGGCCTCGCCTAGCTTTCCCTCACCGGGCACAGCAATACTGCGAACCGAGCCGCCGGCAACAAGCACGACATGTCGCGATGCTGGTTGGCTTATAGCGATAACTTCCCCATAAGTGCGTGCCGCAACTCGTGGTTGATCTAAACCAGGCACATCAACGGCGTGCCTATCCTGCCGGTCCACAAACGTCACTGTGTGGCTGGTGGCGTCAACCACCGCCATGCCGGAATCCAATGCTGTCACCGCAAACTCATGATTAGCTGCGGCAATATGTGTCTTTTTTACAATGTGAGGTGTCCCGCGGTCCCCATCTGCTCGCACGCCAACCGCGGCTCCATGGGCTACTAACCAGTAGGTTCCTTGCCCGTCAAATCCCGCGGGCCGTACATCCGCGCCCACTGGCAGGGACTCTCCTCGGCTATCCAATCCGGTGGGGTCAAGCCGGCGAATCTCACCTTTGACAGAGTCCAGTAACAACACTTTGTCATGCCACATTGCCACGTTGGTCTTAGGTCCAGAACTCACTTTTAGCTGCGCTGTTGAGTCCAACGTTTTCAGATTTACTGTAGTGACCTTTCCGTCCGTGAGGTCATGCAGCAGTAAGTGCTGATCGGTTTGCACCAGGATCACTTGATGGTTCTTCGCGTCTGTGAATGCTCGGTGAATGTCCACCTGACCGGAGCCGACGTTAACGCGTTGAGCTTGGCTTTCCTGAGACGACCACACCCACACTTCACCGTCTGTGAGACGAAGCGCCCGTTGAGCCGCGTCCACCCCGAATAATGTGGCACCCATCGTGGCTATTACTACCGCGACTAGAACGAGGCCGACCACCAAACCGGTGGATTTTTTGGGCACGCGACCTAGAAGTCCACTCAGATGCTTCCAGAAACTCCGCATAGCACTCATCAAGGTATGATTTCACGTTTTAACTCCGGCCGCTGGCCTTTTGGCCTTCCGCAACGTGACGGATTAGTGATGACAGCCACCAGTTAGTCATTTTCGTGCTACACAGGGCAGATTACGGGTCATTTACTGACACTGAGCCGGTCTCCGACGGGACGCAGCAAACCTTCCTGCACCACGGTAGCTATATGCTGGCCGGCGGCGGTGTAACAGCGCGCTGTCGCCAGCCCTCGAGCCCCCGATGCTGACGGCGACTCGCAGTCGTACAATACCCATTCGTCAGCGCGAAATGGGCGGTGAAACCATACCGCGTGGTCCAGGCTCGCCCCGGTGAACCCGCCCGGCCCCCAAACCTCTCCGTGAGTAGCCAACACCCCGTCCAGCAGCGTCAAGTCGCTAGCGTACGTCAGCGCACACGCGTGCAGCTGCGGATCATCCGGTAGTCGACCGTCAGCACGCATCCACACCCGCTGCCTTGGCTCAGCCGCGCGGTTTTCCAGCCATCCTGGCGCACCCACGTACCGCACGTCGATTGGTCGAGCAATTTCTCCCCATACTCCTAGCCGATCCGCCACAGGCTCAAGCCGCTCGACTAATGTGCGTAGCTCTTCAGGTGCTGGTACATCCGTTGGCATCTGCCCGTAGTGATCCAGGCCATCTTCGGGTCGTTGAAACGACGCGGACATAAAGAAAATAGTGACACCGTGTTGCACAGCCACCACCCGCCGCACGGAGAATGAACTGCCATCCCGCACGTTTTCCACGTGGAACAGGATCGGCACACTCGAGTCCCCAGGACGAATGAAGTATGCATGCAGAGAATGCACTACCCGGTCTTTCGGCACACATCGGCCGGCCGCGATCAGCGCTTGACCAGCTACTTGACCACCGAACACGCGCTGCGGCGACACGTCCGGGCTATCACCCCGAAATACTCCAACCTCGATTTTCTCAAGATCGAGCAGGGCAACAAGCTGATCAACCGCGGGCTGACCGGTCAATGGGTGCAACACAGCTAGTGGTGCGCCACATCGGAACCAATACGGTGCACTCGTAGCGCATTGGTGGATCCGGGAGTTTTCGGCGGGCTACCGGCTACGATCACCACTTCATCGCCGCGGTGCAACTGCCCACTCTCCTGCAACAATGAATCCACCTGACGTACCATTTCGTCCGTGTGTTCCACCTCGGGTGTCAAGAATGTCTGCACACCCCACGACAGTGCCAGCTGATTGCGCACGTCTGCGCTCGGCGTAAAAGCCAAAATCGGTAGCTGCGTGTGGTGTCGAGCCAACCTGCGTACCGTGTCACCCGTGAGAGTAAATGCCACCAGCGCTTTTGCTCCCAGTACTTCGCCGATGTGCTTCGCGGCGGCCGCAATGGCACCGCCTTTGGTCTTGGGGTCATGGTGCAAAGGCGGCACCGAAGGATCCGACTGCTCTACAGAGGCAATGATCCGGGCCATGGTGCGCACGGTGATAATCGGATACCGGCCCACGCTGGTTTCGCCTGAAAGCATCACCGCGTCCGCACCATCTAACACAGCGTTGGCCACATCAGAAGCTTCAGCGCGGGTAGGACGCGAATTCTCAATCATCGATTCCAGCATTTGGGTGGCAACAATGACAGGTCGCGCGTTTTCCCGACAGAGCTGCACCGCGCGCTTTTGCACGATCGGCACCTCTTCCAGCGGCATCTCCACACCTAAGTCACCGCGGGCCACCATCAGGCCATCGAAAGCCAGCACGATCTCCTCAAGGTGCTGGACTGCCTCCGGTTTCTCCATTTTCGCCAGCACCGGTCGCCGGATTTCCATCTCGTCCATTACTTGGTGCACGGCTTTGATGTCATCGGCCGCCCGAACGAAGGACAACGCGATCAGGTCCGCACCTAGCTCTAGCGCGAACCGTAGATCAGCGAAATCCTTCTCGCTCATTGCCGGAACGCTTAGATTCACGTTAGGCAGCGACAGACCCTTGTGGTTGCTCACTGGGCCGCCTTCAGTGACCACGCAGCGCACATCGGGACCAGCGACCGACAGCACCTCCAGCGCTATCTTGCCGTCATCGACCAGCAACCGATCACCGACCTGCACCTCCTCCGCGAGATGCGCGTAGGTAGTAGAAACACGGTCATGCGTTCCCTCACAGTCTGAAACCGTGATCGTGATCGTCTCGCCGGTGCGCCACTGCACGGAACCTTCGGCGAAGTTACCTAGCCGGATCTTTGGACCTTGCAGGTCGGCTAGCACGGCAACAGTCTGGCCAGACTCAGCCGCCGCTTTGCGCACCAAATGGTAAACACGTTCATGTTCGGTGTGGCTGCCATGGCTGAAGTTCAGCCGCGCCACATTCATCCCCGCGTCTACCAGTGCACGCATACGCTCCGGTGTGGCAGTAGCGGGGCCGATAGTACAAACAATTTTCGCCCTACGAGTCATAGCTGTAACGCTACTCCGAGTCCAGTATTGTGTGACGTCCGGCACTGAATCGATTACACCGATTACCCCATTACTCGGTATTAACCCGATTTTTTCGGAGCGGATCCCAATGTATCGTCGTCTTTTCCGCTAGCTGTGGCATCAGCGTCAGCTGCTGCGTTCACGAAGTCAGCAACCTCGGTGTTTGTGGTATCCGTCGAACTACTACCCTGATCGGCCACCTCCGCTGGAAGTAGCCGCACTTTGCCGTTCTCGTCTACTTCTAGCCGCTCGGGCGGACCGCCCCGCAGCACGAAGTACGCCACCGCAATGGCGAAGACCACAAGGCAGGTCCACTCATTGAGCCGCAGGCCCAGTACCAGATGCGCTTCATCGATCCGTAGATATTCGATCCAGGCTCGGCCAGCTACATACGCTGCGGCATACAGCGCAAAAGTGCGGCCACCACCCAAGTTGAAGCGACGCTCAGCCCACCAGATCAGAGCTGCCACGCCCACGCACCACAGCGATTCGTACAGGAACGTCGGGTGGTACGTGGCCTGAGCTAGATACTCCGGCAGGCGGTGATCGATATCGATCTCCAGCGCCCACGGCAGGTCGGTGGGCCGGCCATACAGCTCTTGGTTGAACCAGTTTCCAAACCGTCCCACAGCTTGGGCAAGCACAAGGCCAGGTGCCAAAGCGTCGGTGAAGACGCGCAGCGGAATTCCCAACTGGCGGCAGCCGAACCATGCACCGAGAGCGCCGCCGGCCACCGCCCCCCAGATGCCTAAGCCGCCTTCCCATACCTTGAAGACATTGATTAGGTGACCGTGTGCTCCGAAGTACGGCTCCGGCGTAGTGAATATGTGGTACAGCCGTGCGCCGATGATCCCGGCCGGGATTGCGAAAATGCCCACGTCCAGCGCGGCGCCGGATGGGGCGCCACGGGCACGGAGCCGACGGTCAGTGATAAAGACCGCTAGCGCAACGCCAAGCACTATGCACAGGGCGTAGGCCCGAATCGGCAGGGGGCCGATGTGCCAGATCGATACGCTGGGGCTGGGAAACGACGCTAGATACTCTGGTGACTGCACGCCGATACGCTACCGGGCGATGTTATTTCCGCTGCACCCCCACCGGCGTTTTCCCTGAAAGTACCCTCTTTGCGCCTATTTCCCTGACGTTCTCCGGGAAAACATCAGGGATGCGCGCCTCAGACCGCTCGTGAGGTGTTTTCAGCGAGGATCCGACGTACGACTTGTTCGATGTGCTGGTCATTAGTTTCCATTTGCGTTGGCGTTTGTAGCGCCGAGGAGATGACACGGCGGAGCCATACTGATGTCGGAAGTTGCTGTTGACTCGCTGCCGTGCGCATGTGCACCGCAAGGCCAGTAGGGAGCCGAACAGAAAAGTTCACGGTCCCTACCGGTGCACCTGCGGCGCGCTCGTCAGCGATGGCTTGGTCTGCTGCGGCTTTTTCGCCTTCATAGGCTGCCGCACTACTCGTGAGTTTTGCACAGCGGTCGAGTTCGGATCTCTCTGTACTAGTCATTGCCGCGTCCTTCCATGTAGCGCTGTAAGTCTGAACCGGTTGTGGTGTAGGCGGTGATACCAAATAGCTCTGCGTCAATGCGCATAGCGATCACTGTGATGATGTGTTCTCCACTGGGTGTGTATCCGATACAGCGAATGGTCTCACCGTCACCCTTATTGCGCGGGTCTGGATCGTCCACCTCTCGATTTGGATCGTTCCATGCCTCTTGAGTCCAGCTCACCGCAATGTTATCGCTGCCATCGCGGACATCGCGGACATCGCGGACATCGCGGACATCGCGGACATGGCGATTTTCGATGTGCTTCCGTTGGGCAGCGCTCCACTCCCAAGCGACATGTTCATTCACTACACGAGTGTAGCACGATGTACTGCACAGTACTACGTAGTGCTGTTTGATAGCTACTTTATTCAGATTTGCAGCAGCGGAAAATCTGAATAAGCGGGAAAACGTCAGGAACGAACGCGCACACCCTCGGCAAGATCAACCACGAGCTCGTGCAGCGCTTGCTGGCCAGAGTCGCGATCGGAAGCATCAAGTAAGCAGCGCACCAGAGCTGATCCAACGATTACTCCGTCGGCATAAGACGCGACTTGGGCGGCCTGCTTCGCGTTGGACACGCCGAGCCCAATGCCCACTGGAAGATCGGTTACAGCACGCACCCGCTGTGTCAAAGCCGGTGCCGCACTGCTCAGCTGGTCTCGAGCGCCGGTGACACCCATCACGGATGCCGCGTACACGAAACCTCGGCACGCTGCCGCCGTACTAGTAAGCCTGGCCTTCGTGGAGCTGGGGGCAACTAGGAAAACTCTGTCTAGCTGATACTTGTCGCTCGCCGCGATCCACTCTGTGGCCTCTTCTGGCAGTAAGTCCGGCGTTATGAGCCCTGCCCCGCCACTTAAGCTAAGCGCCCGGGCAAACTCGGTGACGCCATAGCGTTCTATCGGGTTCCAGTACGACATCACCATCGGCGTCGCGCCTGCCTCGGCAATGGCCTCCACCGCGGTGAAGACATCGCGCACCCGGGTACCAGCCCGCAGTGCGGTTTCTACCGCGGATTGGATAGTGGGGCCGTCGATCACCGGATCGGAGTACGGCACGCCCACCTCAACAATGTCCACTCCAGCAGCGACCATGGTCCGCATTGCGGCAATGGATTCGGCGACATTGGGAAAACCCACCGGAAGGTAACCGATCAGCGCACTGCGATGCTCCGCCGCGGCCGAGGCAAAGACTTCCCGAACGCTCATGGTCGATCCGCTGGTGACTCAGACACCAGATTGAACCAGTTCGCCGCGGTTTCCATGTCTTTGTCGCCTCGACCAGACAGGTTCACCACCACAACGGGCGTACGGCCAAGGCGCAGGGTGAGCTCGGGCGCGATGGAGCGCACCCCCGCGAGCGCGTGTGCGCTCTCGATCGCGGGGATGATGCCTTCCGTGCGGCACAGCAGCTGAAGCGCCTGCATGGCTTGCTCATCGGTGACAGCCTCATAACGAACCCGGCCGGTTTCATGTAGCCACGCGTGCTCGGGGCCGATGCCGGGGTAATCCAAGCCAGCCGAGATCGAATGTGACTCGCGAGTTTGACCATCAGCGTCCTGCAGCACGAAAGAACGAGCGCCGTGCAGCACACCTGAGGATCCCCCGGTGATGGCAGCTGCGTGACGTCGCGTGTTCACACCATCGCCGCCAGCCTCAAATCCATACAAGGCAACGTCGGTATCGGACAAGAAATCGTAAAAAATACCGATCGCGTTGGAGCCGCCGCCTACACATGCACACACCGCGTCGGGGAGCTTTCCCAAAAGTCGCTGGGCTTGTTGGCGGGTTTCTACACCAATGACCCGCTGAAAGTCACGCACCATGGTAGGGAACGGATGGGGACCGCCTACCGAACCGATAACGTAATGTGTGTGCTCGACGGTGGAAACCCAATCGCGAAACGCCTCATTCATCGCATCCTTGAGCGTACGACTACCAGTAGTAACCGGCACGACTGTGGCACCCAGCAAACGCATACGGGCCACATTCAGTGCTTGGCGTTGGGTATCAAGCTCCCCCATGTAGACGGTGCACTCCAGGTCAAACAACGCGGCCGCCGTAGCCGCGGCTACACCGTGCTGACCGGCACCGGTCTCGGCGATAATCCGCCGCTTGCCCATTCGCTTGGTCAGTAGGGCCTGACCAAGAACATTATTGATCTTGTGCGCGCCGGTGTGGTTGAGGTCTTCCCGTTTGAGTAACACACGGGCTCCGAGTTCCACGCTGAGCCGCCGCGCGTCGTAAAGCAAACTCGGCCGACCGGCATACTGCACCAGCAGTCGGCTCAGCTCATCCGTGAACTCAACGTCCGCCATCGCTTCGGTGTAGACCGCTGTGAGCTCATCGAGCGCGGCCACCAAAGCTTCGGGCACAAACCGGCCGCCAAATCGACCGAAGTGGCCTGCACTGTGAGGTGCTGTTGAGGTATTCGTTTCTGTGCTCATCGAGGCGTTCGCGGTGTCGCCGGATGAGCGCCGGCGGTCACCAGTTCAGCGACGGCGTCGCGCGGGCTCTTATGTGTTACCAGACTCTCCCCCACCAAAACAGCGTCCGCTCCAGCGGCCGCGTATCCGATCAGTTCATGCGGGCCATGCACACCTGATTCGGCGATCTTGAGCACATCCGAGGGCAGACCTGGGCTGATCCGTTCAAACACGGAACGATCCACCTGTAATGTCGTCAGGTCTCGGGCATTAACCCCTATTACCTTCGCGCCAGCGCGCAACGCTCGGTCAGCCTCTGCTTCGGTATGTACTTCTACCAGCGCTGTCATTCCCAGGGACTCGATGCGCTCCAGCAATCCCATCAACGCATTGTCTTCTAGCGCCGCCACGATCAGCAGGCACATGTCCGCCCCGTACGCACGAGCCTCGAGGACCTGATAGCTGGTGACAATGAAGTCCTTGCACAACACCGGCACATCCACAGCAGCGCGCACAGCAGTTAAATCGGCCGCGGAACCATGGAAACGTCGACTTTCGGTGAGTACGCTGATGCAGCGGGCACCACCAGCTTCATATTCGGACGCGAGCGCGGCTGGATCGGGAATCTCAGCCAGCTTGCCTCGCGCCGGTGAAGCGCGTTTGACTTCCGCGATCACGCCAACACCAGGTTCGCGCAGCGCGGCGAGCGCGTTACGCACATCAGGGGCCGCGGCTACCCGCTCTTTCACCTCTTCGATCGGCGTCTGTGCCTCTCGTTGGGCGAGCTCAGCACGGACGCCTACCAGGATGTCATCGAGCACGCTCACATTGACTCCATCGCCGGTCTCGTGTTTGCCGCGATGCTACTAAGAGCTGTCGCCATCATGCCTATCCGGGGGTGGTTGGGTTGGATCAATGCCACGGTCAAGGGAGTCCCACAACACTGTTGGATCCGACGATATCGAGTGCGATCCCGTTGCGAGTGACCGCGCCCGCAGCGACGTCCCAGGCGCCTCGTATTGCGCACTCATCACGGCTTGGTTGGTCTGCCAGCGCCGGAACCGCACCACCGTCAGTGCGCCGGCACTTGCGAGTAACGCTCCGGCGGTCACCAGTGACACCGGCCAAAACAAGGCCAAGTCAAGACGTTGCGCACCGGCTTCAGGTTCAGCTACCAGACCCACGACACCGGCGAGCGCCACCGCTAATCCAGCACCCGTCACAATCAAACCCACCAACAACCGGCCGCGTTTGGCAGTGGCAACCAGCGCTGCCGCGCCCGCCAGCGCTACCAAGCCCATGGCCGACGCCCACGGCGCGGCATCCTTGCCGGTGATGATGTGACGTACCGGTGGGAGCGGTGCGGGTCGAGCAGCTTGCTCCACCCACCATTGGCGCGAGGCGGCAAATAGCGCCAGCGCTCCACCCAAAACGCTCAGCACTACCGCTAAGGCAAGCTCCCGCCGCGCCCGCTGCCGCTGGGCACTCTCAGCTAGCGGCTCTGCCGAAACACATACCGATGTCATCGAGCCGGCCGCATTGTCTCAGCGGAGGCAATAGCCGCGAGCACCGCCGCGGCTTTGTTGCGTGACTCCTGCTCTTCGGCCGCGGCATCAGAGTCGGCTACTACGCCGGCTCCGGCTTGAACATATGCGGTTCCCCCGTGCAGCAATGTGGTCCGGATTGCGATCGCGGTATCCATGTCGCCACCGAAATCCAAGTATCCCACCGCGCCACCGTAGAGCCCGCGACGTGTGGGCTCCAGCTGATCAATCAGCTCCATCGCCCGCACCTTAGGTGAGCCACTGAGCGTGCCCGCTGGGAAAGTAGCGGCTAGTAGGTCGTATGCGTTGTGCTCTGGCAGCAGCTCTCCCACCACCGTGGAGACTATGTGCATAACGTGGCTGTAGCGCTCGACGTTCATGAAGTTTAGTACGTCTACCGTGCCCGGACGACACACTCGGCCCAAGTCGTTGCGGCCAAGATCAACCAGCATCACGTGCTCGGCGCGCTCTTTGGGATCAGCGAGAAGCTCGGCCGCGAGCAACGCGTCTGCTTCCGGACTGCCCCCACGCGGCCTCGTTCCCGCAATCGGACGCAGCAGCGCGCGGCGTCCTGTCATCTGCACCTGCGTCTCGGGGCTAGAGCCGGCGATGTCGAATCCGTCGAAGCGGAGCAGATACATGTACGGGCTGGGGTTGGTTGCGCGCAGGACGCGGTAGATGTCGAGCGGGTCCGCGTCAATAGCCCGGCTAAACCGCTGGCTCGGCACAATCTGAAAGCACTCACCAGCGCGAATCGCAGCCTTGCACTCCTCGACTGCTTTTCCGAATGCACCCACGGGCATCGTGCTCGTGTACTCGATTTCGCCAGGATCGGTCAAGGTTGCCACGCTGGGAGCGATGGGCCGGGACAGCGCGGTAGTCATAGCCTCTAGGCGTCCGACCGCGCGGTGGTACGCGCCCGCAATCACTGCGTCATCACGACCGGCGTTTTGACCCGCATCGGCGGTATGGCTGGCATCAAGAGCAGGGCCAACAGGGGGGAGGATTGCGTTCGCGATCAACAGCAGCGAACCGTCGTGGTGGTCGAGTACCGCAAGGTCGGTGACCAACATCATGCCGAGCTCTGGCAGCGGAATATCGCGCGCTCCAGTGTCTGGTAGTCGTTCGAGGTAGCGGACGACGTCATAGGAGAGATAGCCGACCATGCCGCCGGTTAACGGTGGCGCGCCGGGCTCACTCGGCGTGGCAAGCGCTGCCACTGTGTCACGAAGCGCGGCCATAGGGTTACCGCTAGTGGCTACACCTTCCGGTGGGTCACCCAACCATAAGGCTTGCCCGTCACGCTCGGTCAGCGTGGCTGCGCTGCGCACACCGATGAACGAATAGCGCGACCAGTTGCGGCCCGGTTCGGCGGATTCGAGCAAAAACGTTCCGGGCCCTCCGGCTAACTTACGGAATAAGCCGATCGGGGTTTCTGAATCAGCCAACAGCCGCCGAGTTACGGGCACAACACGGCCGTTGCGAGCACGTTCGGCGAATCCGGCCAGGTCAGGAACGATAACGCCGGTGGTCATAGGAATAGTTTCCCAGCATCAAAGCAGCTACGGTCACCGGTATGGCAAGCACCGTCGATCTGCTCTACCCCGACCAGCAGCGCGTCTCCGTCGCAGTCCAGGGCAATCGAGCGCAGATGCTGTACGTGGCCTGAGGTCTCTCCTTTGACCCACATCCGCTGCCGACTTCGGGAAAAAAACGTCACCTGCCGGGTTAGCAGCGTGAGACGTAGTGCTTCGTCATTCATCCAGCCCAACATCAACACGTCCTTGGTGTCATGCTGCTGGATGATCGCCGCGAACAGGCCATGTTCATCACGCTTGAGTTTGTCGGCGATAGCAGCCGGGAGCGGCGGGACCGAATCCGAGGCTGGCTCGACGGCCGGGTTGCTCTGACGGGACTCCACCAAGAGCACTCTACGCCTCGGGTCGAGCTCCGGATTTGTAGTGCCCACTGCGGCAATTAGACTGGTCTTACGGCGCTGGCCCGTGAACGATCCGGCGCAGAGGGGTTATCAGCGGAACTTGTCGAAGCGGCTCTAGCCAAGTGGATAAATCCAGGCGCCCGTCTTGCTATATGATTTAGGGGTAACGGTGGCAATAGACCTACCCGAAAGCCACTCAGGAGAAGGCCGCGCTAAATATAACGTGTGGGCCATGTCCAGCGGGAGGTCCGGATAATGGTGGCGGAAGCCCACCACGTCTCCGAGCGTCAGGGCGACCGTCTCGATAACTCAAGTAGCATGGCGTGACGGGCAACCCCGGAGCGTTGTGCGTCCGCGACGGCCACACTCAGAGTTGAGACATAGACGCGGCGATCGCTGATGCTGGCATCAGCGATGAGGCGGGACGCATCGTAGTCACCGGCCCCCAGTGCCAAGAGAGCAGAGGTGTCCAGGACAACGTTAAGGGTGAGCGGTCACGCGCTGCCTGATAAATCCGCCCACTTGTGTTCGGCTCGTGCACCAGCCTCAACCCACCTTTGGCTTTCGGTATCTATGCCGAGGCTTTCACGCAGATAGGCAAGAGTGTCAGCCTGCAGCTTCCGGCGTTCAGCCTCGGTGCGCTGCACGCTAGCAACCTCGTCAAGATATTCGGCCATAGTGCGGCCTTGTTCGGCGGCCAAGCCGGCAAGGCGGTCACGAGTGTCCAGCCGGACGCGGATAGTTGTCGTCTCGTTCATGTGAGCAATCTACACCTCGTAGACGGCCGAGAGCGGACTCTGAAATCAAATTCCTTACTAGATGATGCTTCCACCCCAAACAAATTGTAAAGCTCTGAAAGTTGTAAATTTTCAGCTATTCAACTAGCGTTGAACTCAACACCCGTGGAGTTAGGAATTTTGCATGGAAGCCGCCGCGATAGCTGTCAAAAACCTTGTTGTCACAAGGGGTGGTCGTCGAGTGTTGCATCAACTAAATGTTGACATCCCTCGCGGTCAAATCACCGGCCTACTCGGGCCCAGTGGGTGCGGCAAGACCACTTTGATGCGCTGCGTGGTAGGCGTACAGCGCGTCGAATCTGGCACGGTGACCGTGCTCGGGGATGCGGCGGGCAGCGCAGCGCTGCGGCGGCGAGTCGGATACGTCACTCAATCGCCGTCGGTGTATGCCGATCTCAGCGTTGCCGACAATCTCAGCTATTTCGCTTCCTTGTTTGGGGCGTCTAAGCAACGAGTTCGGAAAACTATGTCCGACGTGGAGCTCTCCGACAGCGCTAACCAGCTGGTTAGCCAGCTCTCCGGCGGGCAGCGGACACGGGTGTCGCTAGCCTGCGCGCTCATAAGTGAGCCCGAGCTACTGGTGCTAGATGAGCCCACAGTGGGGCTGGACCCTGTGCTACGAGCACAGCTCTGGCAGCAGTTCCACGAACTGGCCGACAGCGGCGTTACGGTGCTGCTCTCCAGCCACGTCATGGATGAGGCGACTCACTGCCACAGGTTGCTGTTGATGCGTGACGGGTCGTTTGTCGCCGACGACACCCCCGATGCCCTGCTCTCACAGACAGCCACCCTAGACCTGGAATCAGCGTTCTTAGCGCTGGTTTCAGATCGAACCGACTCGCAGGAGGCATGAGATGTCGCTACGGATCGCCACGATGACCGTCTGGCGGGTCCTCAACCAGCTGCGCCGGGACCGCCGGACAGTCGCCCTGCTGTTGATCATGCCTAGCGTGCTGATGACGCTACTGCGCTATGTCTTCGATGGCTCCCCTATGGTATTCGACCACATTGGCGTAACACTGCTCGGAATTTTTCCATTTATCGTGATGTTTTTAGTCACCAGCGTTGCCATGCTGCGCGAACGCACCTCCGGCACGTTGGAGCGGCTACTCACCACTCCGATAAGTAAGCTCGATCTCCTGGTCGGGTATGGAACAGCCTTCGCTCTGGTCGCCGCGGTACAGACACTTCTCACTTGTGCCACGACGCTCTGGCTGCTAGATCTCCATGTCTGCGGCAACCTGAGTTTCGTGATCGGCATCTCGGTGGCAGACGCGGTACTGGGCGCCGCGCTCGGCTTGTTGGTCAGCGCGTTTGCCGCTACCGAGTTTCAAGCCGTGCAGTTCATGCCAGCGATCGTGTTGCCGCAGCTGCTGCTGTGTGGCTTGTTCGCGCCTCGCGACAGCATGGCGAGCTGGTTGGACGCGGCGAGCTCGCTGATGCCGCTGAGCTATGTGGTGGAGGCACTGAGCGAAGTAGCGCGGCATGCTGAAGCGACCGCGATACTGTGGCGTGACCTCGGTCTCGTCGTGGGCCTGATCGGGGTCTGTCTGGTACTGGCCGCTGTCACACTGAGACGGAAAACGCCATGACTCGCACCGGACGTCGCAGCGACGGGTCTGATACCCGGGCAGATCTTTTGACTGCCGCCCAACGTGAGTTTTATGATCGAGGCTACGCCGGCGCGAGCATTCGGGGCATCGCGGCTGGTGCCGGTGTCGATCCGGCGCTGGTGTACCACTACTTCGCTGACAAACAAGCTCTGTTCGTGGCCGCGCTGCGCTTCCCGGCTAACCCCGCCGAGAAGCTACCTCAGGTGCTCGCTGGCGACCCGAAAGAGTTGGGTATCCGACTGGTAGGCACCGTGGTCTCAGTGTGGGACAGCACGGAATCCAGCCCCATTCTGACGCTGTTGCGCAGTGCGGTGACCAATCCAGCGTTTGCCGACATGCTGCGCGAGTTCTTGATCGACGCCGTTCTTAGGCCAGTTCTGGACAGCCTGGTGGTGCAGCAACGTGAGCTGCGTGCCAGCTTGGTTGCCTCCCAGCTCGTAGGTTTGGCGATGGCGCGGTACGTGCTCCGGCTCCCGCCGTTGACCACCCTGGGCATTGACGACGTGGTGCAGGTAATCGCCCCCACGGTGCAGCGTTACCTCACCGGACCGTTGGGAGCTGGGTGACCTACGACCACTGCAAAGCGCTAATCAGTAGCTTTAGGATGCCCAGGTCCGGCGTGCTGGATCCATAACGTATGAGAAGCGTCATCGATCAGATACCAGATTCGGCCACCACCAGTTACTTCATATTGCCATTGTTCTAAAGCGCTTCACCGGTGAGCGCCCACTGCGAGCTGGCCTTTGAGTCGGTGATGTCGCTCTGTCGGGGGGACTGAGCGCGGATGCATACGCAGGAGATCAAATACCCTTCGGGTATTTTCCGGAACTTGTATACACAGCTGATCCCAGCCTTTAGCAGCAGAATTGGTACCGAATCTTACTTCCCACTCACCATTCGCTGCAGGTGGTGCCGCTCGCTCCCCCCGTTTAGGAGTCACGCTACAACGCCAGGCACCATGACCGAACCGTGGTCTTCGACCGATCGCGCTAAGACTTCGTACAGTACTGGATCCGCATGCACCTCAGCTGTGTGGCGCCACTCACTAATAAGCTGCACCAGGGGCGCAGGATTATGCAGATCACTAGTTGCGCGAGCAACTTCGACGAACTCTCGCGCGAATTCTCCCAGATCATTTGAGGGGAGAAACTGCACCCAAGGAAACACCTCCCACAGCACCGAGGATAACTGACGGGCGCCTTCGCTAGTTCGCATGAGCGCCGCGAGGATTCGGATGGTTGTGCTAACGACCTCATCTTCTTGTGCAGCCCGCGAGGCCCACATAAGCACTAGATCCTCGGCGTCTCGCCGAGATAAACGCAGAAGTCCTACACCTGCCGAGCGCATACTATCGATTGTTTCTACCGGATGCTGAAGTAGCTGAGAGAATGTAGCTTCATTATCGGCCCGCATACTTCAAAGGTAGTTCAAAATACTATAGAGCACTAGAGGGTTTGCCGCTCAACTTAGTATCTAACTGAGTCTCGTCTAGCGCGCTGTCAAAGAAGCGGTGCCCGCTGCCGAATGCGGCAAGCAACACGATGACCACGGCGGCTACCAGTAGAGAGATCGAGTTCGACCAGGTTCCACTGCCGTTCAACATCGCGGATGCGTCCCGAACCACAGACAACGTATACAGCACAAGAGTGAGGACACGCGCCCACGGCCAAGCTCGCAGCATAAGCAGCGCTAATACCGCGTTCACGACCGCAAAAAACAGCATCCAACTCGCCATAACGACAGACGAGTCGCTGCTGTGGTGAACAAACAGTGGCACCGAACTCGCCGCGTAACCCAGAGCTACGGTGGCCATGATCACCACAGCAATCCGCAGCGGTGCGGGAGCTTTACGCACCGAGATCATGTGGAAACTCTACGACATAGCAAGACCACCGACGTTCATCCGTATCATCGGTGAGTACCGTCAATGGTGGATGCGGGAGAGGCGGCAATGACGGCGCAAGACATGGCAGAAAAAGTCGTGGTGATCACTGGTGCTAGTTCGGGTATCGGTGCGCAAGCAGCGCGGCAGCTTGCCGCCCGAGGCGCGACGGTGGTGCCCATCGGTCGCTCGGTACAGCGCAGCACCGAGCTGGCCCGAAGCCTCGGCGTCAAACCCTTGATCGCGGACTTCGCCAACTTGATCGAAGTGCGCCAGCTGGCCGATCAAATCTTGGCTGATCATGAGCGCATCGATGTACTGCTGAACAATGCTGGTGGGCTATTTACGCCGCGCTCCATCACTGTCGACGGCTACGAAACCACCCTGCAAGTAAACCATCTAGCGCCGTTTCTGCTCACCAACCTACTGCGAGAACGGTTGATTGCCTCGGCACGGACAAACCCCGTGCGGGTGATCAACACCGCCAGCGTCGCTAACCTGTTTGGACGGATTCGGCTCGACGATTTGGACTGGGAGCGGCGTCGCTGGAGTGCGTTTCGAGCCTATGCCACTACCAAGCTGATGAACATCGTGTTCACCCGCGAGCTTGCTCGGCGTTGGGCGGGCACGAACATTGCTACCGCGAGTTTCCACCCTGGCGGCGTCGCCACGAACTTCGCTTCTAGTTCCTGGCTGGCTGGCCTGGTGTATCGATCGCCATTGAAGAATCTGCTCTTGATTAGCGCCGCCCAAGGAGCCGCGCCGTTGATTTGGCTCGCCAGCGATGCCGACTCAGCCGCGCTCGATGGCACGTACTATCACCGACTGCGTCGAAACGGCCCAGCTAGCCCTCAGGCCAACGATGCTGGGCTTGCCGCTGCATTATGGGAGCGATCGGCGCAGCTGACAGGGACGGGCATTCCAAGCGCAAAAACATAACAAAACTAAGTACATAACAGTTGTAAAACAATCGTGGTTTCTTGCCTAGAAAATGCACATAACGGACCTATGGTTCTTACCGCACACCTTTAACTGGAGTGGCTTTACGGATAAGCCTGAAACGTTGCCGGTAGAACGGGTCGAATATGAACCACACCCTGCATTTGATTACGCGACCCCGAAGAACCGCTGTTGGTTTACTGCTCATGCTGCTCATCATTACGTTGGCGATACTTGCTGTGCCGCACGCAGCGTACGCCACCACCTCACCCAAGTCCGACCAAACAGCGCCTGACAAAACTGCGGCCAACAAAACCTCGTCCGACAAAAAGACGCTCGAAAAAACGGAATCTGAGCACGCGACGTTCATCCTTATGGCGGGAGAGGCCGCGAAATTGAGCAGAAGGCAATACGGTGTTCCACAGTCGGTCACCATTGCGCAGGCGATTTTGGAGTCAAGCTGGGGCAAAAGCCAGCTCACGACAGTCACGAAAAACCATTTCGGCATGAAGTGCTTTGATCAGCTATTCGGAAAAATTGCCATTAGCTGCGCCGACAGCCCCACTGTCGAATGCGACCCTATATTCGGCTGTTACGAGACGACCGCGGCCTTCCGGGTGTACAAATCCGTCGCGGACTCATTCACTGACCACGGGCGTCAGCTGCACGAGTCAGCTCGCTACAAGCCGGCGTTTCAGTACACCAAAGACGCAGATCAGTTCATCCGCGAAGTCCGCAAAGCAGGCTATGCTACCGATCCGAAATACTCCGACAAAATTATTGATCTCATGAAACAGTACGACCTCTACCGCTTCAATGTAGAAGAGATTATCGGCAATTCTACGGGATCTAAGAAAACAACCTAATGTCACGTAATCGATTGCATTGCTCTGTGTGAAGTGCTCTGGTGTTGGGGTTTTTCAGCGATATCGATTAAACAACAGTAGCAAGGGCAGCGTTGCGCGATGCAAGGATTGCATACAGCATGCTTGGGTCATGAACATACAAACCGCGATAATTACTGGAGCAAGTAGCGGCATTGGTGCGGCCACCGCACGAAGGCTCGTCTCGGACGGTTTCGGTGTCGTGTTGGCCGCGCGTCGCATGGATCGACTCACCGAACTAGCGGCCGAGCTTGGCCCGCATGCCCGAGCTGTAGAACTCGACGTCACTGACGCAGAGTCCGTGGCGCGGCTCGCCGGGCAGATGGATAGCTGTGATGTATTGGTGAACAACGCCGGGGGCGCCAAAGGGCTCTCGCCAGTAAGCGAAGCTGATGCCGAGCAATGGCGCTGGATGTATGAGACCAACGTGATTGGCACGATGCAGGTGACCAAGGCGCTACTTCCAGCACTGCGGGCAAGCGCGGCCAGGCACATTGTGGTAGTCAGCTCGCTAGCTGGACATGAGGCATACCCTGGCGGGGCCGGTTACACCGCCGCCAAGCATGCACAGAGCGTTGTAGCGCAGACTCTGCGCATGGAGTTACTGGGCCAGCCGATTCGAGTGACCGAAATCTGCCCCGGTTTGGTGAAGACAGAGTTCAGTTTAGTTCGCTTCGACGGAGATGCAGGAGCTGCGGAACAGCCTTACGAAGGCATGCAACCATTAGAAGCTGACGATATCGCCGACTGCATAAGCTGGGCAGTGAGCAGACCCAGCAACGTAAACATCGACCGGATAGATGTCAAACCCCGCGCACAAGTCACCGCAACCATGGTGCACCGCGAGCCCCATTAAGGGTCACTGCCCAACGCGTAGGTGCACCTACAATGCTGATGGGGTTCACCCCGAATGGTGGACGCCTGTGGAAAACCGCCAGCGGCACAAACTGTTAAGCCCGCAACGCCCGCGGATGCGACGCGGCGTACACCTCTCGTAACCGCTCTACTGTGACCAGGGTGTACACCTGAGTCGTCGTCACCGACGCATGCCCCAACAGCTCCTGCACTACCCGCACATCCGCTCCGCCATCAAGCAAATGAGTGGCAAATGAATGCCGCAGCGTATGCGGAGACAGCGGCGGTAAACCCGCCCGCTCCCCCAGCGTCCGCAAAATCAGCCAAGCCCCCTGGCGTGACAACGGTGTGCCGCGAGCACCCAGAAACAGCGCCGGCGAGCCCTTGCCTCTAGACGCCAACCCTGGCCGCGACCGCACCAGATAGGCATCGATTGCGCTGGCGGCATATGAACCCAGCGGTACCACTCGGGTTTTGTTGCCCTTGCCGTGTAACCGCAGTAACTCCGCATCGGTGTCTAGATCATCCACGGCCAGTCCCACCGCTTCGGAGATTCGAGCCCCCGTTCCATACAACAGTTCCAGGAGTGCCCTGTCCCGTAAGCCCAGCGGATCATCGGACGCGGCAGCTAACAGCTGCTCTACTTCGCTCACCGATATCGCTTTCGGCAGCCGACGAGGAATTGTCGGTGGACTAATCTCCGCGGCGGCGTCGGAGCTCGTCCAACCTTCCCGGAGCGCAAACCGATGCAGTCCGCGCAGCGCGATTACCGCTCGAGCCACCGAGGATGTGGCCAAC
Source organism: Mycobacteriales bacterium (assembly GCA_038260095.1). Lineage (GTDB taxonomy): Bacteria > Actinomycetota > Actinomycetes > Mycobacteriales > QHCE01 > QHCE01. The sequence goes on from JBBSOC010000010.1 coordinate 22,470, forward strand.
CGCACGTGCTCAGCATCACCCTCGCGCAGCGTAGCCACGAAATCTTCGATGTGGCGAACGGTTACCTCGGTCAGCTGCCGCATACCCGCCGTTTCCAGCACGATCTGATAACGGTCTAGATCCCGCCGATACGATTCGAGCGTATGTTTCGACAGCCCCCGCTCCACCGCAAGGTGGTCGAGGTATCCACTCACCGCCTGGTTAACTTTCAGCGGAGCACTTCCTCCAACGTAAGCATGCTCGTGCCATGCGCCTGCGCAACTGGCTCGCAGACAATCTGACCATCCAGTGTGTTCAAACCCAACGCCAACGCCGCATCCGCACGGCACGCATCTCTCCAGCCATGGTCAGCCAACGCAGTAACGTACGGCAGCGTCACGTTCGTCAGCGCATATGTCGAGGTGTGCGGCACGGCCCCAGGCATATTTGCCACGCAGTACATCAAGCTCTCATGCACCCGATACACCGGATCAGCGTGGGTTGTGACACGTGAATCCTCAAAGCAACCACCCTGGTCGATAGAAATATCTAGCAGCACACTGCCGGGTTTCATCTGCGACACCAGTGCGTTCGAGACCAGCGTGGGCGCCTTGGCGCCGGCCACCAACACCGCACCAATCACCAGGTCGGCAGTGCGAACCGCGCCCTCCAGCTGATACATATTAGACGCCACCGTGCGCACCCGGCCTCGATACTGCGCATCTATCTGACGCAGCCGGTGGATGTTTCTGTCCAGCAGCGTTACCTCAGCCCCCATACCAGCTGCCATCGCTACGGCGTTGGCGCCAGACACTCCACCACCAATCACGACGACGCTTGCCGGATGCACGCCGGGAACACCCCCAATCAACACTCCACTACCGCCAGCGGTACGCATGAGATAGTGCGCACCTGCCTGCACCGCGAGGCGCCCCGCGATCTCACTCATCGGAGCGAGCAACGGCAGCGAGTGGTCGGGCAACTCGACAGTTTCGTAAGCGATACCTGTGACTCGGCGGTCCAACAATGCATCAGTGCATTCTTTCGACGCGGCCAAGTGCAGATAGGTGAACAGTGTCTGCCCCGGCTGCATCAGCTCATATTCTTCCGCGATCGGCTCCTTTACCTTGAGCACGAGTTCGCTGGACTCCCAGATGGCGGCAGCAGTCGGCACAATGGTGGCGCCAGCCGCGATGTACTCAACGTCGGGAATCGTCGAACCCCCACCCGCGTCGGCCTCAATACTCACGTGGTGTCCTCGAGAGACAAGTTCGAGGACACCGGCTGGAGTGATTGCTACTCGATATTCATGATTCTTGATCTCGCGGGGGATACCAATACGCACCTTGTCACCTCATAGTTGATTTCTACCGGCTTGCGAAGTCTAGTGCGTGCCGCCACAAATTATGGCACCACGCCGAAATTACTCGGGTAGATGCATAAATCGACGCTTAGTACTACGCTGCGCCCCATGACTATTAATCCGCCGCCTCCACCCGGAGGTCCGTCATCAGGTCCACCTCATCATGAAGGCCACCCGATGCCTCCATCTGGCAATGCTCCTCCTCCGGGTTTGCCGGGGGGCCCACCTCCTCCGCCACCTGGTTACGGCGGCCCTCCGCCTGGTTACGGCGGGCCCCCTCCCGGTTACGGTCCCATGCAGGGTGGCCCTGGCGCCCCTTATGGAGTGGATCCAGCCACTGGCCAGCCGTACTCGGAGAAGCAGAAACTCGTCGCCGGGCTGCTCAACATCTTCATCCCTGGGTTGGTCGTCTCTACGCCGGCCATATCGGGATCGGCGTAGCGCAGCTGCTCACCTGGTGCATCCTCGTCGGCGCAGTTTGGAGTCTCATCGACGGGATTTTGATCCTGGTCAACGGAGGCACCGACGGCGATGGCCGTCCGTTGCGTCCTAACTAACCTCAAGTTCTAACTAACCCATGTCTAGCTAGCTTCATTCGCTGCTGCTCGCCCGTACTGTCACCGGTGCGGGCGAGCAGACCAGCTGGCCTCCGCTGGTCGAAGCGGAGGCCACTGCGCGTTCTTGGTGCAATGCAACGCGAGTAGGCCAGCCACGCACGCCGCGTTCTCAATTTCGCCGACCATCACGCGAGCAATCGCCACCGGCAACGGTACCCACGCGGAGAGCATTGTGGCTTCCTCATCGATTCGCTGCTCCCGCTGATGCTCGGGAAGCGCCGTAATCTCACGAGCCAAGAAGATCCGGATCGCCTCGTCGCTTGAGCCTGGACTCACCAACAAATCCACCAGCACGTCCCAGCGACCTGCCTTGAGATCTGTCTCTTCGGCAAGTTCTCGGCGCGCGCAGTCAAGCGCCGACTCATTAGCGACATCGAGCAAGCCAGCGGGCAGCTCCCACAACTCTCGCCGAACCGGGTGTCGATACTGCCGCACCAACATCACCGCGTCCGCAGACTCGTTGTAAGCCACAACACCTACGGCCCCGACGTGATCGGCGATGTAATCACGACGCACCGAGCTAGAGTCACTAGACCCAGAGCTCATTGGACCCGCTAAGCGCAGTTCGTCGGTGACTAGCCGAAAGAAGGAGTTGCGAAACCATTCTTTGCGGGAAAGCACGGCCGCCCCGGCCGGCGACTCAGACACCGACGCCATCGATAGGTAGCGCGACAGGTAGCTGATCGGCAGCGGCGTACTCCACCGCGGCGGCAACCAGCGCGGCAAACAACGGGTGAGCCCTAGTAGGCCGAGACTTCAGCTCTGGGTGGCCTTGAGTGGCCACAAAGAATGGGTGCAGCTTACGGTCCAGCTCGACGAACTCCACCAACTGACCATCCGGCGATGTACCTGAAATATGTAAACCCGCCGCTTCTAGCTTGTCTCGGTAAGCGTTGTTGACTTCGTATCGATGTCGATGCCGTTCACTAACCGTCGTCGTGCCGTATGCCTGCGCAACCACACTGCCCGCACTCAACCGTGCCGGATACGCGCCTAGTCTCATGGTCCCGCCCATATCGCCGACTCCATCCACGATATCTAGCTGCTCAGTCATGGTAGAGACCACCGGATTCGGCGATGCCGGTTCGAACTCGGTGGAGTCGGCATCGGGAAGCCCCGCTAAGGAGCGCGCGACTTCGATCACCATGCACTGCAGGCCCAAACAAATCCCCAACAGCGGCACTTTCCGCTCTCGAGCCCACGAGATGGCACCAAGCTTGCCTGATACCCCTCGGAAGCCAAACCCACCGGGAACCAGCACGCCGTCGACTCCACGCAGCGCTACAGCCGCTGCCTCGGGAGTCACACATTCATCGGCCAGTACCCAACGAATGTTGACCCGGGTGTAGTGCGCGAAACCACCCGCCCGAAGCGCCTCAGCTACGGACAAGTACGCATCTGGCAGCTCCACGTATTTGCCTACCAGCGCAATCGTCGCCTCTTTCTGAGGTCGATGCACTCGCGCAAGCAGGTCATCCCACTGCCGCCAGTCCACATCACGAAACGGCAAACCAAGTTTGCGCACTACATAGGCATCCAGTCCTTCAGCGTGCAGTACTCGGGGAATGTCATAAATTGACGGCGCGTCTACAGCCGCGATCACGCCGTCGGCTTCCACGTCACACATCAGCGAGATTTTGCGTTTCAGATTTAGGCCGATCTCCCGGTCCGCGCGACACACGATCGCATCGGGCTGAATACCGATGTTGCGTAGCGCGGCAACCGAGTGTTGTGTGGGTTTGGTTTTCAGCTCACCGCTGGGTGCTAGGTAGGGCAGCAGTGAAACGTGAATGAAGAAACAATTATCCCTACCGACGTCATGCCGTATTTGACGGATTGCTTCCAGAAAAGGCAGTGACTCGATATCACCCACAGTTCCGCCAACCTCGGTCACCACGACGTCTGGTAGGTCCATAGCAACGTCACTAAGGATGCGGCCATCGGTGGCACGGTCACTGGCGGCATCGCCGCTGTGGGTATGGCCGTTGGCCATTGCCCGGATGCGGGCCTTGATCTCATTCGTGATGTGTGGAATGACCTGCACGGTGTCACCGAGGTACTCACCACGGCGCTCTTTGGCAATCACGCGAGAGTAGATCTGCCCGGTCGTGATATTTGCGGCACGACTGACATTGGTATCCAGAAATCGTTCGTAATGCCCGACGTCGAGATCAGTCTCGGCACCGTCTTCAGTAACGAAGACTTCCCCGTGCTGAAACGGGTTCATAGTGCCCGGATCAACGTTAAGATAGGGATCGAGCTTTTGCATAACTACCCGTAGGCCACGGGCGGCAAGCAAGTTCCCCAGGCTACTGGCCGTAAGGCCTTTGCCGAGCGAAGAAGCAACGCCACCGGTGACAAAAATGTGCTTGGCCACGGAGCTTCACGATAACACCGTCGCCGGTTCGCGTCGCGTGTGACTCACCACCTCGCCACGGTAATAACAAAGCATTGACAGCTACAGCTCTCTACGCCCTCTTACATAGGCGACTGCCGCTGGTTCGCCTGAGCTGACACACTGATTACATGCGTATGAACTCCCAAGCGTGGCCTCACCGCTTCAATGAGATCGCTTGGGCCAAGCTCGCCTCACGATTTCATGAGATGGCTGCCGAGCATGCCGATGTGCGCCATGTGGCCGACATCGTCGACAGCGTTCTGGCTTGTGGAGGCGAGCAGCGGCTAGCGGGGCTCACCTCGATGCGTGATCTGGTGGTTGCGGCTCGGCCCGTACCAGAGTCTCCGCCAATCGAGGTCGTTATCGTGCGATCACCCTCATCTGACCATGTAGCTCAAGGCAATGTCCTCATTGAGCATCGTTCGATTACTGGTTGTGATGATCGGATCTTGCGCCCAAGCGACGAGGCAGTACCGCTGTTCTGGCGTTTCATGGTTGAGAAATTCGGCGTCGAGCCGGTGCGGTCTACGGATCCAAGCACTACGGATTGACAGCTCGACACGCCTGCCCGGCAGCCCGCTCGGCGAGATTCATCGCCGCCCTCGCCTTATCGGCTTCAGCACACGCGACGCACGTCAGCGGAGCGGCCACCAACATGCCCACAACGGGGATGATGATCTCTGAATCGTTTGTGGCGAAGCCAAGCAGCGCCACAATAGCGGTAGCGATCAATCCCATGCGCAGCGGCGAAACGGCTGTGTAACCCGCACGAAGAAACCGAGCAGCATGAATGCAGGGAGCAAAGCCAAGATGCCGCCAGCATCGGCGCCCCAAAGCGGAAGACCTTCCAGCGCAATCACTGGAATCGCTACCGCAGTCACGAGAGCCACGCTGAGCCAGCGTCGATGACCGTAGGCCAGGAAGGCAGCAAAAAGCACCCCGGATATGCCGAAAACCGCAAATCCTGGATTGTTAAATCCAGCAAATCTACCCGCATGCAGTGGGTTATAGCCGAGCAGGCTGTCCAGTTGTAGTCCGTTTCCAGTAAGCGCATCACCGGCAAGCACCGCCCCAGTGATGCCAGAGATGACCAGCACGCTCCACCAAGCCCGCCGCTGCGGGCGAATCCATATCCGTGTCAGGTACACGATCGCGGCAACTATGCCTGCGCACCCCAAGACTGCTGCCCAGCTCAGCAGCAGCGGGTGCGCGCAACGCCACCACGGCAGCGCGTTGGCCAGCGATACCGCTACTGGCGTTGCCGCCACTACAACCGCGGCAACCGTGAGTACCGTAAGCCAACGTCGCCCAATACTGACACCGCGCTGCCGAAAGTACAGCAGCACACCTAGCGCGATCACTACCAGCGCGCACAAAGTACCCAAGCCCACCAAAAAGCGTGCCTGAGAGTGCTGCTGCGCCACCGCGTGTAGATCAGCATCCATCAGCTCGGCGCGCGTAGCAGCGAAGCTGCCCGGACGTCCTGACGCGTTGCCTCGTCAGGACGTCCGGGCTCGCTCTCTTTCGACTTGTGTCCCAACAGCTCCGCTGTGGTGGGGGCGATATCAATCAGCTGTACATAGGGAACCCGGCGTGTGCCGGGTGAACGAAGCCATCCGCTGCTAAAGCCTGACCCTTGAACGACCGCTACTTGCAGGCGCGCCTGAGTGGTTTGGGTTTGCGACACGCCGACCACGATGAGGACCGCGTTGGGTGGTCGATGCTGCTCGATGCGATCCACAATGGTGTCAAGTCCACGCAGCCCAGCTTAGCGTGCAGTCCCGTTGTGCTCAGCTAACGGATCAACGCCTATTACAGACAGCGGGCAGGCCGCCAGTGACGCAGTGGGGTTGGTAGGCAGCTCGGTGAAGTAATGGTCCACGTAGCCGCGTGAGTCGGCAGCCGCCAGCGCCGCGCCTGGTCCTACGGCTGTTGTGCAGCCCACTGTGTCACCTAACGATCCAAGCTGGGCGCCATATAAGACATATCATGGTTCAAGGTCTCTAGGCGCTCAAGCATGTTCCACCGAGGGCGGCTGTCGGCGACCGCAGTCAGCCGCACTGTCGGCTTCTTCAGCGGGGACAGCCGCGCTTAGCGCCCCAGCACCGACCGTAAGCCAGCCCTCAGCTGGGCACGACACTGCAGGAACGGCGCGTGCCGACATGGCGCCGACGGAACCGCGCTGAGCTAAGCGGGCAAGCGCGGGTGTGGCAGTAGCAGATACATCCTGCCAGCGCAAGCCAGGGGCGCCGACAATGATCACGTGTTGCGCCCTCGGCACCTCGCGGGCTCCTACGATGTCCTCAGATGTAGTGGCAGCGCTGCGCGGTGCGTGAGTAACGTACTCCGAGCTCGCCGCAACCGCCGGCAGCAGTAATATGTCAACACTCGCAAGTACCGTAAGGGCACACAACCAAACCAGCTTCGGCGACAATTGCGGTCCGGTCCGCGGGAACTTCCAAAGGCTCATGTGCGCAGCACCCGAAGCGTGGTGGCAATGAGCAACGGCATCGTCAGCATTGCCATAAAAGCAGGCACTGCTACACCGGAGCCGTTCGCAGCGAATCCAAATACCGATGCGAACAATACAGCTAGTAGTCCCGCCCGTAAACACGGATAGATACCTAACACTCGGCGCATACCAGCACCCCTGCGCCATGCAACGAGCACTATAAACGCAGCAGTCGCAAGCACTAATAACGTCAAGCTACTGGTAAACAGCAGGTGCACGTTTTCCTCTGCCTTTCGACGAATCTCCACATCTGCCGTGCCATCAGATAGCTGCTGAACGAATCGACCAAGGTGCGTGCGGTCTTGTGGCGGGCGAGAATAGTCCAGTGTGGCAAACGCGGCCACCGCGAGTAGACCCGCCGCACCGCAGCCGATGATTCGCGTCGCGGACAGTCGGACTCCAGCACCGCGCAGCGTGAGCGCAATCACCGCCGGGGTCAGTGCGACAACGCCACCCACATAACTACCCCACCCCGGCGCGCCAACCACCACCACCGCAACCATGCCCACTGTGAGCAGCATGACGACCCTCAGCCAGCCTGTCACCAGTTGTGCAAGGTATGCCCCAGCCAGCAATGTGGCCGCCGCGAACACGGCAAACGACAAGCTCCCGAATCCAGTAAAGCGTCCGGCGACAAGGGGCGAATACCCCGCGAGTGAGTTCAGCTGCATGGTGGAACCGGTGATCACATCAGCGGCGAGTACCACCGCGGTGAATACGGCAACAAACGCCGCAGGGCCAAGCGGCCATCGCGCCCAAGGGCCACGGTACGCCGCCAACACGATGGCCGAAACACCGATCAGGGTACTGAGCGCATACACCGCGAACGCGAACGGCGCTCGCCACCAAGGCAGTAGCTGCGCAAGAAAGCTGGCCACTGGAAAACACGCGAGCGTCAGAGCCGCACACTCCACCACATGTTCCCAGCGCAACCGCTTGGGCGGAATCGACACCGTAATTTGATCAGCCACCGCGCTGGCGTACTTGGTTCCAGCCAACCGCATCTGTGCTTCTTCCACCGCGCACCTACGACGATGGAAGAAGAAGGCCGCAGCGACCAGCAATGTCACATTGAGAACTACCAGCACCGTAATGAAGGGCTGTACCCACGGCCGAGGTGCTTGCGCAGCGTTGTCGGCATCCACCAATGCGGACACACTGGATTCCGTACTAGCCGTCCGCTGCTTGGCAACATGTACTGGCTGACCAACCACGGAGCCAGGCGCCCCAACCCCAAGTAACTCGAAAATGGTCGGCGCGAGATCAATCAACTGCGTGTATCCGACACGCTGCGTGCTTGCCGAAATGAGCAGACTCTTGCCAAAGCCAGAACCAGCAACAACAAGCGGTGCAAGATGGGGCGGCTGCTCTGTACTGGCAATTCCGCTGATGATAATAGTTGAGTTTGGTGGACGTGCGGCTACCACAGCTTTCACTACGTCATCGAATCGAGCAAGATCGGCCTGAGGCTCAATACGATCAACTACTCCCGCGCTAATCAACGTGGCCGGGCAGCGCCGCAGGGCTACAGTGGGGTCGGCAGGCAACGAAGCTGCATAGTAATCCAGATACCCCCCTGGATGCGCGGCGCCTAGCGCCGCGGGTAGCCCGACCGCCGCGACACAGCCGACACTAGCGGCCAGTGTTCCTGGATTAGCGCCGTAGCTGAGGTGATGATTGCCTCGCGAGATTTTGTCGTATTCTGCTAGCTGCGCTGAACCATCTGGGCTAAGTTTCGGCTCGGCGGAGCCCAGTTTATCCGGGCAGGTTTCCGACGATTGGGTGAGGCCGCGGGCACGGTTACCCGCGCCCAAGCTCACCCAACCATCACCGGTACAGGTCAAACTGCCCGCGGTTCGCAACGACAGCGAAGCCATGCCGCTGTGGCTGACCAGTTGCCACAACGCGGGGGTGGACTGTTGATTTACATCGCTCCATCGCAGCCCAGCGACGCCGATCACGATGACAGCCTTGGTTTTGGTTTTAGTGGCAGCATCTACTTTGGGGACACGAGTGACTTTAGTATCACGAGTGATTTTAGTGGCTTTAGTGTCGGGATCGCGGCCCGACGATGCAGCAAGTGCGGCGGCAGGGGTTCCCAGGAATACGGCAGCTATGAAAGACACCAACAGGAACGCCTGCTGGGCTGGCTGACCCCACCAGTGCACCAGCTCCTTCACGACCGCTTCGCTAGCTGTTCATACAGCTCGACCACCTGCGCGTTGCACTCGGTTTCGTCGGGTAGCTGGGCCGCACGTCTACCGGCTCGCCGAGACAATTGCGCCGCTGCGGCGCGATCATCGAGCAACGTAACCACCGCTTGACCCAGTGCATCCACATCGCCGGCTGGAACCAACATGGCCGCATCCGCGACCAACTCTGGCAACCCGCCAGCGTCGCTCACCACTAAAGGTTTCTGAGCCCGCAGCGCTTCCTGTGCGAATAACGGACTTCCTTCCCATTGGCTAGCCAGTACTGCCACATCGCATGCCGCGAGTAGATCCGCTATATCATCGCGGTGCCCCATTAGCCGTACCGGCGCATCCAATCGATCAATCAGGGCAGCGAGCTCTTTTCGTTGCGGCCCATCTCCGGCAATCACCACAAGCGGCACAGAGTCTCTGCTCTTCCATCGTGCGGCCGCGGTAATCAACACATCCAGCGACTTCTGGGGATGCAGGCGTGCTACCGAAAGCACTAATGGCCGGTCCGTGGCGTCAAGCTCCGCTCGAACCTGAGCGGTGCTGCGCCGCGGAGGTGCGAGCGGGACGGCCGCTACCGGAATAAACCGTGCGTCTCTGGCGCCGAACTGGGTGACACGAGCCACGAGGTCCTCGGAGACACCGATGGCAATATTGGCTCGTCGAGCAAGTAGCTGCTCCAGCTGAGGTGGCCGGCGGCCTGGTGCACCCTGAGTAAGCAGCAAGTTGTGCCAGGTAACCACGAGCGGCTTACGACGGCTGGCGGCAGCGACAAAGCCAGCCCGCAGGCCATGTGCATGCACTACATCCACATCGCGAACTGCTCGCCGTAGCTGGAACATCGCGACAAGGGTACGCAACGGCGAAGGGGAAGCTGGAATCTCAATTGCCTTGAACGTCGCGCCTCGCGCAGCGAAACCAAACAGTTCGTCGGTCGTGCTCGGACCACAGACCGTCACGTGATAGTCGCGCTCAAGAAGATACGCCGCGAGTGAGGCAACGTGGGTACCAACGCCCCCGGTGCTTGTTGCCAGCACCAGACCTACCCGTAGCGGCACGTGCGGCTGCTTGCTAGTCATCGGCGTCTCCCTGCTGTTTGCGAAGTAGCGGCGCCTACCCGCGGCGCAGATGAGATTAGCCCCCACAGTAGCGACGCCCGAGACCGATCCAGCACTGCCAGCAGGACGCCGAACACCATGGTGGCAACTCCCCCACCTAGGGCTAGTTGCAGCGCACCAGTAAGCAGCGAGCTAGCATCGATCAGGTGAGCGATCATATATCCAGCGATCGCGGCAGCACCCCCGCCTAGTACACCCACAAGCAGGCTGTGTCCAACACCCTGTAGTGCCTGCGGTCCAAGTCTGCTGCGGCACAGCAGCAACAGGGCGGCACCCAGCAACGTCATTCCTATGCTGTGTCCAGCACCGAGTGCGGGCACTCTATCGGCTACCGGAACCACCTGAATCAGAGCAATATCGGCGGCGATGACCGCCGCCCAACCGCCGACCGTAACCATCGCGGTCGCCGCGGATGTCTCCGCGGCGTACAACGCTCGGGCCAGGAGTGCGAGCAGACTAAAGCCGATGAGTCCTGGAGCGAAACCAATCAGGCCGCTGGTGATCTCAGCCGCGCTGTCGCGCCCATGCGCGAAGCTGGAGATCACCACGCCAGCCCCCGCCGAGCACGCCACCAGCGCTCCGGCTGCCCATCCGCACAGCAACACGACAGCTTGGGTGCTTGCCGCCAAGGTACGGGAGAAAAGCGCGGTGTCGCCGTTGCCATAGGCGGCAGACAACCGCGGGAAGGCCGATGTAGCCACCGGCACCGCTAACACCGCCCAGGGCACGAAGAACACGGTTTGCGCTAAGCCGTAGGTCACTGTGGCGCCCACGGGCTGCTGTGCGAGCTTGAGCACGACCAGCAGAGCCAGTTGCTGTGCGGCAACCGCGGCTATACCGCCGCCTAGCAGACTTACGGCGCGCCGAGCTACCCCCGGTGGGAAGCGGAGCGTTGGCCTCACCCTAATTCCCAGCTTGCGCAGCGGAATCAATAGACACAGTGAGAGCACCGCGACACCGGCCGTGGTGCCTACCGAGAGCAGTAGCTCGGCGGAGCGCGGCAAGCCTTCCACCTTTGCGCCCGCACCGACGGCCACGGCGAAAAACACGTAAGCCGCGATGACGGTGATGCTTGACAGCAGCGGCGCCAGCGCCGGCCATGCAAATCGGTGGTGTGCCTGCAAGATTCCGGTGAACACGATGCCCACGCCGTACAGAACCAGCTGCGGTGCAAATACCCATAACATTCTGGTCCCCAGCGCTACTTCGGTACCGCTGGCGTTTGAACCCAACAGGGTACTCACGATCGGCTCAGCGAAGACAGCAAGCAGCACCGACAGCGGCGCTAGCCCAGCAATAGACCAGCTCAACAACGCCGAGCAGGTCTGATTCACCTCCGCGGTACTGCCACGAGAGATGGCAGAGGCCAGCAGCGGTACCACTACAGCCGCTAGTGCTCCCCCGGCAACGGTTTCATACACAATGTTGGGCAACGTGTTGATGGTTTGGTAGATATTGCCCAGGCTGGTGACACCCAACGCCCAGGAAACTACGAAGATCCGCCCGAAACCGATCAGTCGTGCGGCGATGGTGAGGAGCGCGATCAGGCCCGCCGCGCCCGCCAAGCTCGCGCCGGTTCGGCCGTGACGTAGGGTCAAGCCCGCCGCCGTCCCCACTGATCGATCGCGTGCAGCACCGGAGTGGACTCGATCACTCTGGTGAAACTCACTTTCTCGCTGGCGGCGTTGAGCCCGACCAAACCCGCAAGCGTGATCAACATCCCTAATCGATCGGTGTTGGCTGCCGCGGCCACGCCCAGTAACGCACCCATCGCGTTGGCCCCAGCATCGCCGAGCATGGTCTGCTCCCCAAGGTCTTCTGGCAGTAGCGCCGCGGCAGCACCGACTGTGCCAGCGGCCACCACCGCACCCGGACCAGCCATGCAAGTACCGCCAAGAGCCAGACCAGCCTTAATCGCGCGGCCCGGCCGAAGGTCGAGCAGATTCATCAGATTGGCTGTGCCCGAGACAACACCTGCCATCAGCAGGGCGTCGATGGGTTTACGTTTGAGCACGATACCCGCAAGTAGCCCCACCCCTCCGATGGAGACAAGTTTGACCATACCTGCGCTGATCCGGCCTTCTCCTAACGCACGAATATGGCCTTTGAATCCTTTGTAGCGCTTTTGCTCTGGGCGGTTTCCGATAATGTCGTCGTAAAGCCCGGCGGCTCCAGCTCCCAGCCCAGCTATCGCGGCCGCGGTGGCGACCCTTCGATACGGGGAGGCGAGCACCGCAGCCGCCGTAGCGGCTAGCGCAAACGCCGAACCCGAAGCCAGAGTCACCGTTTCGGCTCGGTGGTTGGTTCGAGTGAGCTCTTCCTGTACAGGTTTCGGTAGACCCTGGGCAGCCGCGAGCAGCCCGCGGGCAGCCACAGCGCTGGCGACAAACGCAACCGCCACCCGCCCAACGTGGCTACACATCCGCCATACACTCGATTGATCACTGCCCGCAACATCCCGATCGTGCCTTATCACCACGTTCTACACTGCTCCTTATTTTCAACCTTTTGGCGACTTACTCACTCTTAGCCAAGCTTAGGGACTTGGCTAACGGCCCCGGCGCCTGTCCCGTAGTGACCGCTTCCCCCGGCATACTGCTGAGCCAGCGCCATTGCTATGCCCAGCTGGCCTTCGGCTCGCGACAGACCATCCACGGTAGAGATCTTGTTCTTAGTCTCGCCGTTACTGCGCAATGCTGCGATCGGATTGGCACCACCGCCGGCAGATGGCGCCGCGGCGACAACATTGCTAGTCACACCGCTAAAGGCAGCTACAGTCGTCACCGCGGTCTTGGTCTTATTGCCGGCGTCTCGCTTGGTTGACGCGGATCCAAACAAAAACACGACTGAATCCGCTGTTCCGTCGATTTTCCCCTCCGGGGTAAGCATTCCCAGCTCAGTGAATGCCTGCAAAATGGTGGTACGAGTATCCGTAGAGATCGCTGGTTTAGTCAGGACTGAGGCCAGCACGGTCGATGCGGTCACCGCTCCTTCACCACTATTGGGAAGATTGACTCCGGCCGGAACCCGGCGGCTCGCGAGGTCGTGCAGCACCTCATCGCTGGCTGGATCAAGGTAGCGATCGTTGAGGCGCAGGCTCCCGGTGATTCGCGCGCCACCGACCTTGAGCATGTTGATGACACCTTCGCGGTCCTTGCTATCTGCCCCAAGCACACTGATCAACACAACAGATTTGTTCCGCAGTTTTCCGTCCAGCACGGTAGGTGCAAGTTCCCGGGTGTAGTTGCCATGTTGGTTCACGGCGGAATCCAGTTCACCCACTTGGGCGCGCAGCTGGTCCTTAGATTTAGTCAGCGAAGAAACTCGATCGTTGAGGTTGTTGAGTATCGGTCCATTGAGCGCGGCGGTGCCCAGCACAAGACCGATGGCAAGCGCCAAGAAGACCGAGGTGAGTGAGACAACGTGGTACCGAAAATTGATCACGAAAACAGCCTTTGGATGCCAAACCACAGGTCGTGCCACCAGTCAGAGAAAACTTCGAGGTAGGCACGCCCTACGGAGGAGACGAAAAGCGCCGCGGTCAACCCAGCCAGCGCAGCACCAATGAGAAACACCAGCGACCCCGTGGAGATCTGTTGATGGTAGAGCCGACTCACTCCCTTTGCATCAACCAATTTGCTACCCAAACGGAGTCGGGTAAGGAACGTCGAGGCCATACCGGAGCGCCCCTTGTCCAGAAACTCTACCAAGGTGGCATGGGTTCCCACGGCCACGATCAGCGTCGCGTTGTGCTCATCGGCAAGCAGCATCGCGATGTCTTCGCTGGTGGCAGCGGCGGGGAACGTCACCGCGTCCAACCCCAGCAGCTCGATACGGCTCAACCCGGGGGCACGACCATCCGGGTAAGCATGGACCACAATTTCGGCACCGCAGCGCAGTGCGCCGTCGGAGACCGAATCCATATCCCCCACGATCATGTGCGGCGTGTACCCGAATTCCACAAGTGCGTCGGCTCCACCATCGACGCCGATCAACACTGGATCAAATTCTTTAATGTAGGGGCCAAGCACATCAAGGTCTTCTCGATAGTCATAGCCGCGCACCACGATCAGGCAGTGCCGACCGTCTAGCTTGGTGCGCACATTTGGTACACCGACACCATCGAGCAGGAGATCGCGCTCCCGCTTCATGTATTCCATGGTGTTAGCCGCGAATGCCTCCAGCTGTGTAGCGAGCCCAGCTTTGGCGTCGTTCGTCGCCTGTTCTAGCTTGGCCGAGTCATACGGTGTGCCCTTGGCCACGGGCTCATCCCCCAGATACAGGGTGTCCCCGTCCAGGTGGACCTGCTGCCCTTCTTTGACCGCATCCATGACGTGCGGTCCCACCGCGTCAAGCAGCGGAATGCCAGCTCTGATGAGCACACCAGGCCCGAGGTTGGGGTATCGGCCAGAGATACTGAGTGCGACGTTGACTACTGCGGCAACACCGGCAGCTACTAAAGCGTCACCGGCTACGCGGTCGATATCGATGTGGTCAATGATCGCGATATCGCCAGCTTCCAAACGCCCGGTGAGCCGTTTGGTGCGGCGATCAAGTCTCGCAGTGCCTACCACTCCGGATTTCCCGGCTGATCGGTTGCGTCGCAGGGTGAGCATTCCCATGGTTGTAGATTCTCGCACTCCCGGTCGCGTTACTGCCGCAGGGTCGCGTTGCGGCGCGGCGCGGCCACATTCAGCGCAGCATCTCGGTCTAAACCCAACGCGCGCACAACTGCTCGACTTCACTGATCGGCCTGGAGTTGGCTTACGGGAGTCCAGCTGACGTTTAGGCGGCTCAGCCAGGCGGTTGAAATGGAGAACTGTCACAGCCAGATGTAATAACTAGTACATGTGTACGAATCATACTGTGGAGTCGGATAGTAGCGCCGAGCTGACCACTCGTTTCCCGCTTGCCAGTCGCTGTTAACGAATGTAAACTCTAGGTGATGCAATGTTTGAGGTTAATTGGGCGCACGGTGCGGACCATATGTGGATCGGGCATCAGGTGTCAGTTCAGGAGGCAACTGAGGCTCTGGCCGACGCCGACGCCCTGCTGTTTGATCCGGACCCGAAGAGTAAATCAGACATCAGCGCTCGGGTACTTGGCTACTCATCAACAGCTTCAGCGGTGCTTGTAGTCATCCTTGTACACCGCGGCGATGGCGGCTGGTGGGGCGCGAATAGTTGGCGGGCCAACAGCACAGACAGACGTACGTATCGAGAAGGGGTGGGGTCATGAGTACTAATGTGAAGCAGCTCGTAGAGCGGATCGCCGCTGAGGCCGATGTGACCAGTGACCACCCAATGCCTCCAACTGCCATAGCTAGCCGACCGAACAAGTCGATACCTGTCGCGGTCCGTCTCGCCCCAGAGGATGCTGCCGCGATTGAGGAGTTGGCCCTTCAACTCGATGTACCCATGTCGGCCTTGCTGCGCGGCTGGATTTTGGCTGCGCTTGCGGCTAAACGGGAAGAATCCTTGGCCGGCGCACTAGACCGTATAACAGCTGATGTCCAGCGACTTCGAGAACTGACCGCTTAGTGCATAGTCTAATTCAGCACATGCGAATCAAGCCGACTTCGCCGAGGTCGCCATGTGGAGGAGTTCTTCCGCATGAGCAATACCGGCCTCGGAATCTTCTAGGCCGGCTAGCATACGGGCGAGCTCTTTAGGCCGATCAGCGTCGCTAAGCACGCGCAAACCACTAGTGGTGACAGACCCGTCGGCGTCCTTTACTACCACTACATGTTGGTCCGCGAAAGCCGCGACCTGCGGTAGGTGCGTAACGACCAGCACTTGATGACTGCGCGCTAACCGGGCCAACCGACGGCCTACCTCCACGGCGGCCTTACCGCCGACGCCGGCATCCACCTCGTCAAAGACCATCGCACCCGGCGAGCTCACCCCGGCTAGCACCACCTCGACCGCGAGCATCACTCGGGAAAGCTCACCACCGGAAGCACCTCGGTGCAGCGGCAGCGCAGGCGCACCCACGTGCGGCGTGAGCAGCAGCTCTACCTCGTCAACGCCGTCAGTGCCCACGATCACGCGGCGGTCGTCGAGCAGCACGCCCGGCTGCTCGTGGCTGGCGTCTCGCTGCGACAGCTGCGCGCTCACCTGCGCGTGCGGCATAGCTAGCCCAACCAGCTCAGCGGTAACTTCTTCGCCAAAACGCTGCGCGGCCTGCTCGCGGGCTGCCGACAGGGAGGTGGCGGTTTTGGTCAGGGCAGCGTGGGCCGTATCGCAGCGAATCCGCAGTTCTGCGAGTGCGGATTCGGAGGTATCCAACTTTTCCAGCTGCACACGCGCATCTGCTGCCCAGGCCAACACGGCGGCGATACTGTTGCTGTCGCCGTCGTCGGATTGGCCGTAACTACGGATCAGCCGTCCCAACGCCGCTCTGCGCTCGTGCACTGCCGCCAGCCGAGCCGGATCGGCATCTAACGACTCGGGGTAGGAGGCAAGTTCGGCGGCGAGATCCGCGACCAGCGCGGCAAGCTCGTCGGCGCGTTGAGCATATCCGGTGAGGGCGGAATCAAATTGGGTGACCGAGTGCAGCTGTGTCCGCACCGCACCCAGCAGGGCAGCCCCATCCGGTTTGTCGTCGCTCCCGCCGGCCGGATCTCCTACCAACGCATGATGAGCGCGCAGCGTGGCCATGCGGAGTGCCTCCGCGTGTTCGAGACGACCCGATTCATCGCGGAGTTCGAGGTCTTCATCGGGTTGGGGTTCCACAGCGTCGATTTCGGCGAGTCCGCGGGCGAGCTGCTCGGCTTGCTCAACGCGCTGCCGAGCATGGATCGTCCAGTCGTCAAGTTCTGCGGCAAGCACGCGCCACTGGGAATACTGCTGACGGTGTTCGTTGCGGAGCGCAATTACGTCCGCGCCGGCGTATGCATCCAGTGCTGCCCGCTGCTGCGCTGGACGCAGCAGGTGCAGCTGCTGGGCTTGGCCATGCACCGTGACCAGCTGTTCCCCCAGCTCCGCGAGGGTGCTCGCTGGAACGCTGCGTCCACCGGCATGGGCTCGCGAGCGCCCCTCGGCGTGGACGGTACGGGAGATGATCAAGCTGCCGTCATCGTCGAGTTCCGCGCCAAGTAGGTCCAGCTGTTGATGTAGATCGGCCAACGCGGCTCCGCCATCGGCGGCTGCCGGAAGCTGAAGACGCCCTTCTACCAACGCCCGGTCGCTTCCTGATCGGACCCGAGCAGCGTCGGGCTTACCGCCCAGCAGCAGACCTAAACCGGCAACCACCATGGTTTTACCCGCCCCGGTTTCACCGGTGATCACCGTGAAACCCTCACACGGATCCAGCGCCGCGTCAGCAATGACGCCAAGGCCCTGGATGCGAATCTCAGACAGCACAACGCCGACGTTAACCACCTCCAGAGGTTTTAGTGGTAGTGACATTTTTATAGTCGCTTCCACTAGTGGTTGGTTCCACCGGATCTAATGGAGCGTCGCGGCGCCACCCAGTAACTGGAAGCTGAAACTTGGCGACCACACGTCGGGCGAAATCCGCCCGGCTCAGACCGGCTAGCAGCAGCGGTAGCTCGCCTCGCTTAACGTGCACAACATCGCCGGCATACACGCTAAGGCTCCGCCTACCGTCACACACCAGCAGCGCATCACCCGCAACAGCGAGGCTGATTGTCGAGTCGGGGCTCACCACCAGCGGTCGACTAAACAGCGCATGTGCGGCGTTGGGCACCACGAGCAACGTTTGAGTATCGGGCCAGATTACTGGGCCACCTGCGGAGAACGCATATGCCGTGGAGCCGGTGGGCGTGGCGCAGATGACTCCGTCGCAACCCCAGCGCGACACAGGTTGATCATCAACGCGCAACAGAACCTCGAGCATCCGGGAGTGCGTGGTGTGTTCCAGCGAGACTTCGTTCAACGCCCACTGACTGCTTGGCTGTGTCGGCATCTCATTTTGACGCTGTACCCGCACATCGAGGGTGAGTCGCTGCGCGGCGTGGTACTCGCGGCGCACTACCCGATCCAGCACCTCAGCGATGTCTTCGACTTCGGCGGTAGTGAGAAACCCCATGCGGCCAAAGTTCACGCCCAGTAACGGCACGCCTGCTGGGCGAGCCAGTTCGGCGGCTCGAAGTACCGTTCCATCTCCACCAAAAGCAAGCACAATTTCGGTTCCCAGAACAGCCGCCGTCACAGCCTGTACTGAGTCTATTGCCAGCTCAGCAGCTTCAGCCGAGCCAACATCGACCACGAATCCGGCGGCCATCAGGTGCTCAGCCGACCGACGCGCGTGCATGACCGCACTAGCTTTGCCAGTGTGAGCAACGAGTAGGACGCGCCTGGTCATGCCTGCACCATCTGAGCTACATCTACTTCGGACAGGTTATCGGCGTCTTGTCGCAACCAGAGGAAAAATTCTCGATTACCCGCCGGACCAGGCAGCGGACTCGCCGCCATGCCCGCCACGCCCCACCCGTGTTCGGCGGCGCTGGCGGCAATGTCGAGCACCGCTTGGGCCCGTAGCACCGGCTCGCGTACCACACCGCCAGAACCGAGCTGATCCTTGCCGACCTCGAACTGTGGCTTCACCATGGGCAACACGTCACCACCGGGCTCAACGCAGTCGAACAACGCTGGCAGCACCAGGCGCAGCGAAATGAACGACAAGTCGGCCACCACCAGGGACACGCTGCCGCCGATCAACGTTGGGTTCAGGCTACGCACATTGGTGCGGTCCAACACGTGGACTCGCGCGTCAGTGCGTAGCTGCCAAGCGAGCTGGCCGTAGCCCACATCAACGGCTACGACTTCACTGGCGCCAGCCTCTAACAGTACCTGGGTGAAGCCGCCGGTAGACGCCCCCGCGTCCAAGCATCGCCTACCCGAGACGGTGAGGCCTTTCGGCATGAACATCTGCAGCGCCCCAGTGAGCTTATGCGCACCGCGGGAGACCACTCGGGTAGCGGAGTCGGCCCGGATGAGCACTGGCGTGTCGGCGTCCACCATACTCGCCGACTTCTGTGCTACCTGACCGTTTACCTGCACCGAGCCTGCCTCGATCAGCTCGGTGGCGTGCTGCCGGGAACGCGCCATGCCGCGACGCACCAGTTCTGCGTCTAGTCGAGCTCGACGGGTCACTGCTGGTCGTACTATCGTGTGCTCGCTGGAGCTGAGCCAGGTTGTGGCGTAGTAGACGTTCCGGACCCATCAGCGTCAGGGCCCGCGAGGTCGGCTGCACCTCCCAAATTAACTCCATCTTTCGAATTATCAGTGTCGATGGTTGCCAGCACGTCACTGAGCGCGCGATGCACGCTTTCCAGGATCGGCACATGTTCGTTGATGGGCGTGCTGGATAATTGTTCGAGCACTCGGAGCTGGGCGTCTACACGAGCGTCACCCGTAGACTCGGTTTCGGTAACGGCAGCATTACCGGCATAGGCCGCCGGAACGGTTGTATCGGTAGACTGCTCGAGCTCGTCGGTGGGCTGCATATACACCACGGTAGTAGACGCATCCACAGGGTTAGCGGGAAGGCGGTATAGGTGGCGACAATCCAACAATGCGAGGCAGCGTTAGAGTCCCTGGCGCAGCAGATGGCGACATCAAGTCACGGAAAGAATGTTGGTGGCTTCAAGCGCGCGGTTAGCTGTCAGATTCCGGATCTTGGAACAGGTTTTCGCGCTCAGCTTGCCGATGGAACTCTGCACGAGATTACCGAAGGCGCCGATCCGGGGGCGCAGATCACGCTCACAGCGAGCAGCGACGATCTGGTGGCGATCACGAGCGGCGAGCTAGGATTCACCACCGCATGGGCCACCGGCCAACTAAAGATCGACGCAAGTTTCTCAGACCTCATGCAGCTGCGGGCAATGTTGTAGAAGACACGCGCGTGGCCTTCTAGAGGTGGTTGGCCCAATTATCTCCGCTAAGTAAAGACCGAATGCGGCCGTTTCCAAAATCTCGCACCTTAAATAGAGCAAGAGAGGTAAAGTACTGCTATGGATTACACTCCTAGAAGAAGCAAGCTTAAGCGTAATGCCACACTCGCAGCGTGGGGTTTGTTTTCGGCAGCTTTTTTTGCAGGAACAGCTTATGCTGGTGAGCAGACAGGAAGAGTACTAGATGGTTGATTCCAAGGGGTGTTGTCGGTGTGGCTGCTGGGGTTTGAGGGCGGGGGTGTCCAGGATCGGCGTTGTTAACCCAATGTCGAATTTTGGAGACCCGTCATGGACGTCGATTTGGACACCCTCGCTACTGC
>JBBSOC010000011.1:0-42537 GCA_038260095.1 Mycobacteriales bacterium
CATCCTAGCGATCGGCTTACCCGACCCCAAAACCATCCTCACAGCCTCAACCCGAAACTCAGGAGTATAAACTTTCCTCATCATAAAACCTCCAGACAGTAACTTTAATGGATCACTGTCCAAAAAAACCGACACACCTCATTCATCGGGTCGTAGCGAGCTTCGGTTGTTGATGGTGTTTGACGAAGGGACGCAAGTAGTGCTCCTGGTTGCCGGAGATAAGGCTGGCAACTGGACTAAGTGGTATCGGCAGGCAATTCCACTTGCCGAAGCTCACTACAAAGCATTTAAGGAAGGGCAGTGGTGATGGTGGAGAAAGTTCGTACGACCTCACGTACAGAACTGTTCGATTTGCTTGGTGTCGACGCCGAAGGTGTCGCGCAGGCTGAGCAGGAGCGCGACGCCTATGTTCTTGGTTGGCAGCTTGCTCAAATACGTAAAAATGAAGGCGCCAGCCAGGTCAGCCTTGCGGCTATGCTGGGGATTGAGCAGAGCCGCATTTCTAAAATCGAGCATGGCTTAGCACCTACACTCCAGACACTTCAGGCATACATCGAAGGCCTGGGTGGGCAGTTACGTATTGAGGCCGATTTTGGGAACCGCAGCTACCTCCTCAATGTCACGCCGGTAGCCCAGAAATCCCCAAGTCCCACGAAGGAAACCGTCTAGAGCTAACGCAGTGCACATGCTATGGACTCTTCACCCGGCGAATGCGTCAGAGCGGCACCGCTCCGGTGCCCCGCTCCCGGTAGGCGGTGAGCCGTTTGCGCACAACTGCCAACTGGGCTGCCACCGGCTCGGCGCCGGTGCTCCCCACGGTGGTGCGGGCGGCGATCGCTCCGGGAACTGTCAGCACCTCTCGTACCCCCGGAGTCAGTAGCTCACTGACGTCGCAAAGCTCTGCATCGGATAGCTCGTGCAGCTGGAATCCGCGCGCGGCGCAACGAGCCACCAGCGCCCCAGTGATCTCGTGGGCCTGCCGGAACGGCACCCCGGCGCGCACTAGCCACTCGGCTACCTCGGTGGCCAACGCGTACCCCGCTGGTGCGGCTGCGCGTAGCACGCCCGCGTTCACGGTCATGGTGTCTACCATGCCCGCCATCGCCGGTAGCACCAGCGCCATGGTGTCTACCGCATCGAAGACCGGTTCTTTGTCTTCCTGTAAATCGCGATCGTAGGCCAGCGGTAGGCCTTTGAGCGTCACCAGCAGGCTCATCAAACTGCCGATCAACCGCCCGGCTTTGCCTCGAGCGAGCTCGGCGATGTCGGGATTCTTCTTCTGCGGCATGATCGAGCTGCCTGTTGCATAGGCATCGTCTAGGGTTATCCAGCCAAACTCATGAGATGTCCACAGCACGATTTCCTCGCCCAACCGAGATAGATGAACCCCGATCAGCGCGGTGATGAACAGAAATTCGGCGGCAAAATCCCGATCGCTCACGGCGTCGATGGAGTTCTCGCATGCTCCATCAAATCCCAGCTCGGCCGCCACCTGTTCGGGATTCAGCGGCAGCGACGAACCTGCCAGCGCCCCGGCGCCAAGCGGGCAGCATGCGGCTCGCACGTCCCAATCCTGCAGCCGCGCTAAGTCTCGAAGGAACGCTTGAACGTGTGCCAGCAGGTGATGGCTGAACAACACCGGCTGAGCGTGTTGAAGATGCGTCATTCCCGGTGCCGGCACGTCAACGTGACGCTGTGACTGGCCTACCAGCGCCTCGCATAGCTCAACCAAACGCGTTGCCGCGCCTCGGGCGTTATCGCGCAGGTATAACCGCAGTTCGGTGGCTATCTGATCGTTGCGGCTGCGGCCAGCACGCAGCTTCCCGCCTAACGGGCCAAGCCGTTCCAGTAGCCCTCGCTCCAGCGCGGTGTGCACGTCTTCGTCGGTAGGTGTTGGCGTGAACTCTCCTGTCTCACAGGCTTTGCCAAGCTCCTCCAGAGAGCTCAACAGCTGGGAGAGCTCGCCTGCTTCGAGCACCCCGGCATGGTGCAGCACTCGGGCGTGTGCCCGGGATGCCGCAATGTCGTAGGGGACTAGCCGCCAGTCAAAGTGCACACTCCTGGAGAGCTGAGCCAGTGCCGGCGCCGGTCCTGTCGCGAACCGGCCACCCCACAGCTGGGCAGTTTCAGAGCTCACGAGATCTGCGCTGCTACTCGAGCGTCTCGCCGCGCTGCCATCTTGGACGGCAGTCCCCACAGCTCGATGAAGCCACGCGCCAAAGATTGGTCAAACACATCCCCGGTGTCATAGGTGGCCATGCTGAAGTCATACAGCGACTCAACGCTGCGCCGCCCGGTCACCCGCGCCTGGCCAGCATGCAGCACTAGTCGCACGTCGCCCGAGACGTGCTCTTGGGAGTGGCTAAGGAATGTGTCCAGAGCGTTTTTCAGCGGCGAAAACCACAATCCGTCGTAGACCAGCTCAGTCCAGCGCTGCTCTACCTGCCGTTTGAACCGCGCTAGGTCGCGCTCCAACGTCACGTTTTCCAACTCTTGGTGGGCGCTGATGAGGGCGATTGCGCCAGGCGCCTCATAAACCTCACGGCTCTTGATACCAATCAACCGGTCTTCTACCATGTCTAGGCGTCCCACACCCTGTGCTCCGGCCCGGCTGTTGAGCTGTTGGATGGCTTGCAGCGGAGTCACCGCGACCCCATCGATTGCCACAGGTACGCCCGCTGTAAACGTGATAGTGACCTCGTCAGGCTTGCCCGGCGCAGATGGATTAGCGGTGTAGGAGTACATGTCTTCGACAGGGGAGTTCCAGATGTCTTCCAGCAGCCCAGTTTCTATGGAGCGGCCCCAAACGTTCTGATCGATGGAGTACGGAGACTTTTTCGTGGTCTCGATCGGGAGCGCTTTTTCTTGCGCGAACACAATGGCTTTATCCCGAGTCATGCCGCAATCTCGCACCGGCGCGAGCACGTTGAGCTCGGGGGCCAGCGTCGCGATGCCCACCTCGAACCGCACTTGGTCATTGCCCTTGCCTGTGCAGCCGTGCGACACCGTGCCGGCGCCGAACTGTCGGGCAGCTTCCACTAGATGCCGAACAATTGTCGGACGCGACAGCGCCGATACCAGCGGGTATCGATCCATGTAGAGCGCGTTGGCCGCAAGAGCCGGCATGCAGTAGTCGTTGGCGAACTCATCTTTGAGGTCGAGTATCACTGAATCAGTGGCGCCGCAGGTGAGAGCGCGGGCGGCAATTACTTCCATGTCTTCGCCGCCCTGGCCGACGTCTGCTGCCACCGCGATCACTTCGGCACCTGTTTGCTCGGCGAGCCAACCAATCGCTACAGAAGTGTCTAGGCCGCCAGAATAGGCAAGCACAATACGTTCGGTCATGCTAACTCCTTAATCGTCAAACGTTGGCTGCCATGGTTGGCCCAACGCAGCACTTCGGCGGCGAACTCCTCGCCACCGTCGGTCTTTCGGCATACACACAAAATGGTGTCATCGCCGGCAATCGTGCCGATGATGTCGGGCAGCCCGGCCCGGTCTAACGCTGACGCGACGAACTGTGCCGCTCCAGGCGGGGTATGCAACACCACAAGATTTCCGCTGGCCGTAGCGTCGGTGAGGAAGTCCTCTAGCAGACTCATCAGCCGTACCGACTGCTGCTGCGCTGATCGAAGCGGCGGGGAGCCTTCGGCGGGGATGACGTAGGAAGCTGGTTGGCCATCCGTGCCGCGCAGCTTCGCAGCACCTAGCTCTTCCAGATCACGGGAGAGTGTGGCCTGCGTGATCTGAATCCCTTCCTGGACAAGTAGCTGCAACAGCTCCGCCTGGGAATGCATCGCGTGGCCTCGCACCAAGTCAGTGACTCGAGCGTGCCTTGCGGCTTTAGTGAGTACTGTGATCATCCTCGCTCCAATGCCCAGCTCAGCAGGGCTTTCTGTACATGCAGTCGGTTCTCTGCCTGATTCCAGATCAAGCTACGCGGGCCATCGAGTACCTGCGCGGTGATCTCTTCACCTCGATGGGCGGGCAGACAGTGCAGCACTACCGCGTGGGGCGCGGCGCGCCCCACTAGTGCTGTAGTGAGCTGATATCCGGCAAAGTCGGCAAGGCGTTGTTCGCGCATGCCTTCCTGGCCCATCGATATCCAGCTATCGGTGGCAAGAACATCCGCGTTACGCACGGCCTCCTGTGGATCGCTGATCAGGCTTACCGACCCGTTAGTGGCAGCAGCTAGCGACCGCGCTTGGGTAAGCACAGCAGGATCGGGCTGATAGCCGACCGGTGCGCAAAATCGCGTGTGGGCTCCGGCGATCGCCAGAGCTAAGGCGTAGGAGCTGGCCATATTGCTCGCGGCATCGCCCAGAAAAGTAAAGGTTCTGCCGGAAAATTCACCGAAATGCTCGCTCACTGTAAATAGATCGGCGAGTACTTGGCAGGGGTGAAAACTGTCGGAGAGTGCATTAATTACCGGCACCGTGCTGTGCGCGGCGGCTTCGATCAACCGTGATTGGTCAAACGTACGCCACACGATTGCTGAACATTGTCTACTGAGCACTCGGGTGGTATCGGCCACGCTTTCCCCACGTGCCAGCTGGTTACCTACTGCGTCCATGATGAGCGGAAAACCACCGAGCTCGGCGATGCCAACCGAGAATGACACCCGGGTTCGGGTGGAGGGTTTATCGAACACTAAAGCCACGCTTTGGGGTCCGGCTAGAGGTCGATGCGCGAATCGGTTCTGTTTCAGCTTCGCGGCCAACTCGAGTACCTCCCGCTGTTGCACAGCGCTCAAGTGATCGTCACGTAAAAAGTGCCGAGTCATGGTACCTCCACCGTTGACAGTGTCGCCGCAAAAGCTTCGAGAAAGTTGTCAGCTTGCTCATCGGTGAGAATCAGTGGTGGCGCTAGCCGGATGACGTTCGGTGCGACCGCGTTGACCAAGTAGCCGCGTGCGAGCAGCATGGCTTCCATCGTGTTCGCGACCGGGGCAGCCAACACGATGCCCAGTAGCAGGCCCGACCCCCGAACCTGCGTGAGGAGCGGATGGGCTAGGGCCTCTATGCCGGTGCGCAGCCGGTCACCGATCCGCTTAGCGTGGTCACATAGGTCGTGCTCGGAAATAGTGGCGATCACCGCTAGGCCGGCCGCGCAGCACACCGGGTTACCGCCGAAGGTGGTTCCGTGCTGGCCAGGCTGGAGCAGATCAGCTGCCGAGCCAAAGGCCACGCAGGCACCGATCGGGAGCCCGCCGCCGAGTCCTTTAGCCAGGGTGAGCACATCGGGGAGAATGCCCTCGTGCTGGAATGCGAACCAAGCGCCAGTACGCGCAATACCGGTCTGTATCTCATCTAGCGCTAGCAGCGCACCACATTCGGCAGTGATCTCCCGCGCGGCGAGCAGATATCCGCTAGGCGCTGGGATCACACCGCCTTCACCCAGGATGGGTTCTAGAATCACCATCGCTGTCTCATCGGTGACCGCGCTGCGCAGCGCGGTCACATCGCCATAGGGCACGTGGGTGATCTCAGGAAGCAGGGGAGCGAACGGCTCCTGTTTAGCTGGTTGCCCGGTGAGGCTAAGTGCCCCCATAGTGCGGCCATGAAAGCTCCCCTGAGCAGCCACGATGCGGCGTCGATTATGTTTTCCGGAAGGACCGCAAGAGTGCCGACGGGAGAGCTTTAGCGCCGCCTCGTTGGCCTCTGCACCCGAGTTGCAGAAAAAGACCCGGCCAGGCGTGCCGGCTAGCTCTAGCAGCTTCTCGGCGAGCACTATGGATGGCTGGTTGGCGGCCAGATTCGACACGTGACCTAGCGTGGCGATCTGCTCGCTCACCGCGGCGACTACTGCTGGATGGGCATGCCCAAGCGCGTTGACCGCGATTCCGCCGAACATATCTAGATAGGAGTTTCCATCGGCGTCGTAGACCACCGCGCCTTCACCTCGCACCAGAACCAACGATGGGGGAGCGTAGGTCGGCATGATCGCGCCAGCCCAACGGCTGAGCAGTTCGCTGGTCATTGCGGCACCACCATGGTGCCAACCCCGGCATCGGTGAAAACCTCGAGTAGCAGCGAATGGGGTACGCGCCCATCGATAATATGGGCCTGAGGCACGCCACCGCGCACTGTGCGCAGACACGCTTGCATCTTGGGCACCATGCCAGCTTGCAGACTCGGAAGCATGGCCTCTAGCTCGTTAGCGGTGACGTGGCTGATCAGTGAGTCACGGGCTGGCCAGTGCGCGTAGAGCCCTTCAACGTCGGTGAGCATGACCAGCTTCTCCGCGCCCAGCGCGATCGCCAGCGCCGCAGCACCCGTATCAGCGTTGAGGTTATGTACTTGCCCGTCAGCGTCTGGTGCGACCGTGGCAATTACCGGGATGCGACCTGCCGTGATCAGGTCTTGCACCGCTGCTGGGTTCACCGAGACCACATCGCCCACCAGACCAATGTCGATCGGTTCTCCATCGACTACGGCATGATGGCGAGCCGCGGTGAATAGTGCGGCGTCTTCTCCTGACATGCCGACCGCAAAGGGGCCGTACTCATTTATGCGGCCAACTAGCTCCCGCCCCACCTGGCCGACCAGCACCATGCGCACTACGTCCATGGTTTCTTCGGTAGTAACGCGCAGGCCAGCCCGGAACTCGCTCTGTAGTCCTAAACGGTCCAGCATCGCGCCGATCTGTGGTCCGCCACCATGAACCACAACGGGCTTGATGCCGGCGTAGCGCAGAAACACCATGTCAGCGGCGAAAGCACGAGTTAAAGCCGGATCGACCATGGTGTGACCGCCGTACTTGATCACTACGATCTTGCCGTGAAAACGGCGCAGCCAGGGCAGCGCTTCGATCAAGGCTGCGGCTTTCTCCGCGGCTATGCCCACAGGGCTGCCCACAGAACTACCGGTTGAGTCGTTAGCTGAACTGGCCATTGAGGCTTCGGCAGAGTGCTCCAGGAGTGTTGTCATGACGAGTACGCCGAATTCTCATGAACATAGGCGGGTGATAAATCGTTAGTCCATATGGTTGCCTTTTCAATACCGCTGTGTAGCTCCACTTGAATCCGCACCTCACGTTGGCTTAAATTCACCGTAGAGCTTGGTGCCGCGGCGGTGCTGGAGCGGCATACCCACACGTCATTGATGGCAACGTCGAGCCGCTCGGGATCAAACTGCGCCCGCGTGGTGCCGATTGCGGCCATTACCCGACCCCAGTTGGCGTCGTTGCCGAATAGCGCGCACTTGAGCAGGGTGCTGCGGGCGATCGAACGCCCTACCTCGAGCGCGTCTGTCTCGCTGGCGGCGCTGGTCACTGTGATAGCAATGTCTTTGGTGGCGCCTTCAGCGTCGGCGAGTAGCTGGGTTGCCAGATCCTGACATGCCGCGGTGAGCGCGTCGGTGAAGTCTGTAATTGATGGTTTATAGCCGGATGCTCCGCTGGCCATTAGGAGCACGGTGTCATTGGTAGACATGCAGCCATCGCTATCCAGCCGGTCAAAGGTTAGCTGGGTCGCTTCCCGCAGCGCTTTGTCGAGTGTGGCGGGCTCCACCACCGCGTCAGTAGTGAGCACGCAGAGCATGGTGGCCAGGCTCGGCGCTAGCATTCCGGCGCCTTTCGCCATACCGCCTAGGCTGAAATGGGCAGAGCGTACGTGGGTGTTTTTCGGTCGTACATCGGTGGTCATGATGGCTTGTGCCGCAGCTTCGCCACCGGCTGTCGACAGGGCTAAAGCGGCAGCGTCAACTCCAGCCAGCAGCGCGGGCATCGGGAGTCGCTGGCCGATTAGGCCAGTGGAACACACCGCTACCTGGCCGGGTGGCACACCTAGTGCCGCCGCCGTGCGCTCAGCGGTAGCCACGGTGTCGCGGTACCCTTGTTCACCGCTGCAGGCGTTGGCTCCGCCAGAGTTGAGTACTACGGCGGAGATTTCGCCGCCAGCAAGCACCTGCTCGCTCCAGCGCACGGGCGCGGCCTTCACTCGGTTGCTCGTGAAGACTCCCGCGGCGGCGCGATGCGGTCCGGTATTAACGACGAGTGCGAGATCGAGCTTGCCGCTGGGCCGAATGCCGGCTGCAACACCTGAGGCCGAAAAGCCGGCGGCTGAGGTCACGCTCATGGGGCAACTCCTACGTTGGGAAGGCCCTGAGTTTCTGGAAGTCCCAGGACAAGGTTCATACATTGCACAGCCGCTCCAGCACTGCCTTTGACCAGGTTGTCTATTGCCGCTACCGCCACAACGCGTTCGGAATCCGGATCGAGTGCTACCTGCACGTGAGCGCTGTTAGCTCCGATCGTCGCGCCGGTGCTGGGCCAAGTGTTCTCCGGCAGCAGCGCCACGAAAGGTTCCCCGTCGTAGCGAGATGCATACGCTTCTCTGAGCTCGTTGGCGCCGTACCCCGGGCGAGCTGGTGCGCTGACAGTAGCCAGAATGCCACGAGTCATCGGCGCCAGCATCGGAGTGAATGACACGCGAACCGGTTGGTGGGCGACTGTGCTAAGGCTTTGTGTGATCTCGGGGGTATGTCGGTGTACACCACCCACGCCGTAGGAGCTCATCGACCCCATGACCTCGGCGCTGGTGAGGTGAGGTCGAGGTTCTCTGCCAGCCCCGGAGGTGCCGCTGGCGGCCACCACTACTATCTCGGGCTCGACTATGCCGGCGGCTAAGGCGGGGGCTATCGCTAGCGCGGCAGCAGAGGCGTAGCAGCCCGGTACCGCGACGCGACGCGCGTCGACCAGGGCGGTTCGATGGTCAGGCAGTTCAGGGAGACCATAAGGCCATGCTCCACCATGCGGGCCGCCGTACCAGCGCTGCCAAGCGTGGGCATCGATCAGTCGATGGTCGGCACCACAATCAATAACGACGACTGTCGATGGCAGCGCGCTGGCCAGTGGTGCCGCATGCCCATGGGGAAGCGCGAGGAACACTACGTCGTGGTCAGCTAGGACGTCGGGGGTGGTTTCAGTGAACACATGATTGTTCAAGTGCTGTAGGTGAGGATGAACCACCGGCACGGCTATCCCCGCGCTGCGGGAGGCAGTCAAGGTGGCAAGCGTGACGTCAGGATGTGCACTCAGGAGTCGGACTAGCTCACCCCCGACATATCCGCTCGCGCCGGCGACAGCCGCTCGTATTCCCATAGCGGGAAACTATACATAGTTAATTATAATTATGCAAGAGAACGAACAGGGCTTAAACCTGTTCGCGTTCGCCATTTCGACTCGTGACGTGGTGCCCGCCGCTGCGGGGGCCGTTCCGCTTGCCGGCTACTGATCCCTTAGCCGTCCCTCCTTTAGCCGTACCTCCTTTGTACATGGAATGCTTATCCGAGCGCTGCTGGGGATGCTTAGTGAAGCCATGCTGACCAGCGCCACGTTTGGGTGAGCTGTCACGCGGATCTTTGCCTGGTCGCTCGCGTCCCGGGCGGCCGTAGGGCTTTCGTTTCTCGTGTGTGTGTTGTTTGTGTTCGTGGGTGGCCGCGGGGACACCGTGGCGCAGCTCGTGTTCGACGGTGGCGGCAAGCTCGTCGGCGACTGAACCTGCCTGCGCCACAGCGCGTTGTGCCTGCTCGAGGCGCACTTGCAGCTGCGTAACCTCGCGTTGTGCGGCCACTACTGTCAAACGGGCGGTCGCGGCTTTGGCCTCGGTCACTGACCGGATGCCCACAAGTTTGACCAACTCTGGGGTGAAGACGCCCTTGACCGAGTGTCGGGCAGCCGCAACGCCGGCCTTCTCCATCATCCGGGTTACCGAGCGTTGCTGGTGCGGCAGTGCGAGTGTGACTACCTCTCCGGCCTTGCCGGCGCGTGCGGTGCGGCCAGCCCGGTGCAGGTAATCCTTCGAGTCTCCAGCAGGATCTATGTGCAGCACCAAGTCGACGTCATCGACGTGAATGCCGCGCGCGGCCACATCGGTCGCAACGAGCACGTTGACTTTGCCTTCTTTGAACTCCGCGAGTGTTTTGGTACGCATGGCTTGAGCCAGACCGCCATGGATGGCTTCTGCCTGCAAACCGGCCTCTTTCAGCTGCTCCGCGACTCGATCTGCACCTAGCTGGGTGCGGACGAAGGCGATGGTGCGGCTGCCGCGTGCGGCGATGACTGCGCTAAGCATGGTTTTGTGCTGCGGATCAATGATCGCGACGTGATGCTTCATGGTGGTCACGGCTCCACCAGTGGGGTCTACCGAATGTGTCACCGGATCGTGCAGATACTGCTGCACGAGGGTGTCCACGCCGCGATCCAGCGTCGCGGAGAACAGCAGGCTTTGACTCTTCGTCGGAACCTGGTCCAGCAGCTCCCGAACTTCGGGCAGGAAGCCGAGGTCGGCCATCTGGTCGGCTTCATCCAGCACTACAACTTCCACGGCCGACAACGAGCAGGCGCCGCGCCGGATCAGGTCACGCAGCCGTCCGGGGGTAGCCACCACGATGTCCACGCCGCGTTTGAGCGCCTGGATTTGGCTAGGCATGGGCATGCCGCCGCAGATTGTCTTGCTGGTAAGGCCCAGCGTGCGGCCGTAGGGCTCCAACGCTTCGTTGACTTGCACCGCGAGCTCGCGGGTGGGAGCCAGAATCACGCCACGGGGTTGCTTTGATTCGCTAGTGCGGCCGGCTAAGCGACTGATCAGCGGCAGGCCGTAAGACAGCGTTTTCCCCGATCCGGTACGGCCGCGGCCTAGCACATCGCGTCCGGCGAGTGCGTCGGGAATGGTCTGCGCCTGGATTGGGAACGGTGCGGTGAGGTTTCGGTCGCGTAGCGCGGAAACCAGTTTGAGCGGCAGGCCGAGATCGGCAAAGCTAACCGGTGACTGGGCAGCATCGGATGGAGCATGGACAGCGTGGGACATGCGAGCCTTTCAGGCATAGTGCCCGCCGTCGAAGTGGCCGCGCTGACAGACCCCGCCGAATTATGCAGCGGATGATCGCGGAAAAACGAAAACGAGCTGGTAGCGCAGCGAGACATCGTGCGCTGGATATGAGCTGACGTAGCCGTCAGATTGCTTCTATCGTACACGGTCAGGCCAGAGCGTGAAGTAACATCCCTCGATGTATGGGAACACTCATTGCCTATGTGAAGAAGCGGCACCTTGTAATGAACACCGAGTAATGACCACCGAAGGTAGGCAGAGTGCCGCCCATGAGAGCGCTGAGGCCCAGATCGTAGTTACTCGAAGTTTCCAACAGATATGCGGCTGGCGGCCAAGGATGTCCTTCGGCGAGACAGAATTGTCCGACCGGCCTGGCTCGGGCAGGCTTGGGCCGCGGCGCGGCAGGACGAGCGTCATCGCGCATGGTGTGCTGTGGCTTGTGCTCCCCAACCTTGAGCCTGTCTGGCCTTAGAACTTGCATGTATGGTTAAGTGTACGTACGGTTAGCTGTATGCCTAACAAGACGAAAACGACGCTCTCGTTAGAGACGATGCCGATCATCCGACAGCGTGCAACTCAAGCTGGCAAAGAAATGTCGGCATGGATTGACGAACTTGTAGAGCGGACCGACCATCAGCTTCGAGCGCGAGAAGATGAAGCAACTATCCAGGCAGCCGGCTTACGCGGCCCGGAGTGGGAGCAACGAACCGCGGCGTTGGTCGCCGCAGTGAGGATTGGGGGATGACCAGAGATCCCCGGTTTGGCGAGCTCTGGTTGGCTCCAGAAGGTACGCTACTACCCGGCGGCATGTTGTGCTTGATAGTCAGCGCCGATCACATCAATGCTGAGCGAGATGAACGTATTGTAGTAGAAGTTGTCGGTCGGACCCTTGCCTCGGCAGGTGCCCTTTTGGTTAACCTCGGCCCAGTTGGCTCCGCTGTTATCGGCGCTCCAATGACAGTTTCAGCCTCGTGGTTTGCGGGTACTGAAGATCCCGTTGCCGTATTGGACTCGCAGCTATCCACCACAGTCGGTCGTCAACTTCGTATGTTGATTGGCCCCTAGTGACGCCGATATGCACGCCGTATAGCGTGCTGTGTTTCCGCTCCCTGGCCTTAGCCTGTCTGGCAAAGCCAGCCGCTCTTTACCTCGCTGCGAACGATCAATTGCTGGACACTCTTACTGGAGTTCGTCAAGCGTGAGTAAGGAGGGGGCAGATTCGTTTAAAGCTCCAAGAACAACGCTATCGTTCGCCGCACTGTCTGAATGGTTTCATAGCTCGCGGTACCCAGCACCTTCATCAATCTAGCCGTAGATACTGCGCGAACCTGTTCGCACAGCGCCCATGTGGGTGCATCAAGTCCAGTTTCACTACCTACGATTGGTACGTGATGATTTAAACCTCGATTTCGGGTGGTCAAAGGTACGGCAATCACGAGGTCGGGGATGTGCTGCGCGAACGCGGTGCCGGAGACGATCAGAATCGGGCGCCTCTCGGCTTGTTCTCGGCCCACGACCGCGGGATCAGGCTTGGCATAGACGATCGTTCCTGGGTTCACTGCGAATCGCCGGCCATGGAAGCGTTAATCCACCCGTCACGTTCTGCCACGTAGTCGTGCCACTCTTGCGGGTCGGACTGTAGCCGCTGATATCCACGACTCACGGAGCTCCAGAAATCGCGTTGATCGAGCGCTTCAAGCGCTTCGACTAAAACCTCGCTCTGAGAGATGTGCCGGGCTTTGGCGCGAGCCGCAAGACGGTTACGTAGACGAATCGGTACCTTAATAGTAGTAGTTTCGGACATACCTATCAGTATACCTCTAGGCACTATCTTTATCGGCACAGTGAATTAGGCTGGCTTTCACCGGTCGAGTTTGAGCGAAGCTACGCGTGCGTGACCTTTGCGTTGTAGATGATGACCTCGCCCGCCGCGTCTGGGGCGTCGCCTTTTTGGGTATTGGACTGGGTATAGCAGCCAGCCTTGAAATAGTAGGTATTTGTGGCGCCGGTGGCGTTGAACTCTAGCTTCTTTTGACCGTTGTAGGAGACAACTATTCGGCCGTTTGTCACCGTCAAATCCACTGTGTATCGGCTGCCGAGGACGTAGTTGTCGTCCAGACAGGTTTGCTGCTCCTTGCCGCCATATCTCACGCAGATGGCGACTTTCCCTTTAGTCGATGAGCGTTTCCCGTCTGCCAGGACCTCTACTATGTCGTTTTTGGAGTCATGAATTTGTGCGGTGACCACCTGAGGTTTGACCGGTGGTAGCTGCGTGACCGCTTCTGTAAGCGAGAGGGTATGAGTGCCGGAGGTGCCGTTCCACGCGGCCTCGCCCTTCCCCGCCATTTCGCGCAACTCCGAGCGTGGATATTTCGAATTGGGCGTAGTCGAGCCGCCTACCTGAGCCCGGAAAGCAATGCCGTCACCCGCCTTGCTTAGTCCGAAATTACTGCCTTGATAGCTGGCCAGCTCCGGATACATGTGCCCGCTGCTTCCGTCGGGTAGCTGCAGTTTCCAGTTGCTGAGATCGAACACGTCACCGGGTTTCCTCGCGCCATGGGAGGTGGGCGGCGCAGATGCGGCCGGTGGTGCCGGAGCCGCGGGGAGCAGACCGCCGCCCTGGGCGGTCTGGCCGATGGCGTCTACAACCTCAGTGGCCTGGGGTGTCCGCACGGCCTGGCCGGTGGAGCCTGTTGACTCCGACGTTACAACCCTGGCACCGGTGTCAGTACTGGGCTGAGTAGCCGATGACGCCTGATATGTTGCGAAGCTGGTCAGCAGCGCGAGCAAGCCAGCCACAATTTTTATTGCCGAAATAGCGTTCATCTCGCTTCACCGCCCAGCTGCCACGCCAACGTGGCCCATGTCCAGCATAGGTTTGAACGCCCGAATTCATGAGGTATAGACCCCCAACCGGGCATAATGCTGACCGGTTGGTCGACCCCGCGGTAGGCCGAACGGCCTGGTTCCAATCATTGAGAAAAGTCCGCCTCCATACGGGCAGCCGTGATTTGCGTGCTCGCACGCGCAGGTGTTCCTTCAGCGCGTTTTTGCCAAGTTAGGAGAACTTGTGGCAAAAATTTTTATCGCGCACACCGGCGTAAGCAATGCTGCAAGCGAAGTATTGAACATGCCGGACTAGTGATGATTCCGTCATAGACGTAGTCAGCACTGTTTCTAACCGCTAGCCTCGTTTACTGATCGGTAGTCACCGCTGCGTGATCAGTACCTAAACTATTGATAAACCCCATGTAACCCCGGGAGCTCGTACCGAAGCGGGCTGAGAGGGCAGCAAACGCCGCCATGGCGAGGTGCTGTCGACCGGTTGAACCTGCCGGAGATAATGCTCACGTAGGAAGGATCTGCTATGACGGCTGTCATCCCAGCTGTAACCACCGGACCCATCACCGGCTCCCGCAAGGTGTATCGAGAGGTCGATGAGCTGCGGATCCCGCAGCGCCGAGTGGAGCTCTCTAACGGAGAGCACTTCGACGTGTATGACACCTCCGGCCCTTACACCGATCCCGACGTGCTAACCGATGTGCACGCAGGTCTGCCGAAACTGCGTGCGCCATGGCTAGCTGGCCGCCAGTCCGTTGTGGGCAAGCCCGCAACTCAGCTCACTTACGCCAAGGCTGGGCAGCTCACTCAAGAGATGCTTTTTATCGCTGCTCGAGAGGGCGTCGAACCCGAGCTCGTGCGTTCCGAGGTGGCCGCGGGACGGGCCGTGATTACCGCGAATCACAACCATCCTGAACTCGAGCCGATGATCATCGGAAAGAAATTCTTGGTGAAGATCAACGCCAATATTGGTAATTCCGCCGTGTGGTCGTCGGTGGAAGAGGAGGTCGACAAGATGGTGTGGGCCGCTCGGTGGGGTGCTGACACCGTGATGGATTTATCTACGGGCAAGAACATCCACGCCACCCGCGAGTGGATCCTACGCAACTCCCCGGTGCCCATCGGCACAGTTCCCATTTACCAAGCACTGGAAAAAATCAACGGCGATCCGACCAAGCTGTCGTGGGAGGTGTACCGCGACACTGTCATCGAACAGTGCGAGCAAGGCGTGGACTACATGACCGTGCACGCCGGCGTGCTGCTGCGGTACGTGCCGCTTACAGCCAACCGCGTCACTGGCATCGTCTCGCGCGGCGGTTCGATCATGGCGGCATGGTGCATGGCCCATCATCAGGAAAGCTTCCTGTACACCCACTTCGAGGAGCTGTGCGAGATTCTGCGCGCTTACGACGTAACGTTTTCGCTGGGGGATGGGCTCCGACCAGGCTCCATCGCCGACGCCAACGATGAAGCGCAGTTCGCCGAGCTGCGTACGCTCGGAGAGCTCACTCACATCGCTCGCGCCCACGATGTGCAGGTGATGATCGAGGGGCCCGGGCATGTGCCTATGCACAAGATCGTGGAGAACGTGCGGCTGGAAGAAGAGCTCTGTGGGGAGGCGCCGTTCTACACGTTGGGGCCGTTGGCTACCGATATTGCGCCTGGCTATGACCACATCACCTCAGCGATCGGCGCGGCAATCATCGGCGCGGCCGGTACCGCGATGCTGTGTTATGTCACACCCAAAGAGCATCTTGGGTTGCCTAATCGCGATGATGTGAAAACCGGTGTGATCACCTACAAAATCGCTGCGCATTCCGCTGACCTGGCTAAGGGCCACCCCAAGGCGCAAGACTGGGACGACGCGCTTTCGACGGCCCGGTTCGACTTCCGGTGGAATGACCAGTTCCATCTCGCGCTGGATCCCGACACCGCGAAGGCATTCCATGACGAAACGCTTCCCGCTGAACCCGCTAAGAGTGCGCACTTCTGCTCTATGTGCGGACCAAAGTTTTGCTCCATGAAGATCACTCATGACGTGCGCAAGTACGCCGCCGAACGCGGCTTGTCCACCGTGGAAGCAATCGACGCCGGGATGGCCGAAAAATCCGCCGAGTTCGCCGCCGCGGGGAACAAGGTCTACCTACCGGTCGTGTAAGCGTGGCTCCCGGTGCTAATGGTTTAGGACGCGGCGCAGTATTTGATCAACTTTGGCCCATGCTTGGTCATTAATGCGGCCGAGGAGATGAGAGAGGCCGCTCACTGGCATCCAGCCAATCAGTTCGGGTATCACAGTTCCCGTTATGGGCTCGATAATACCTACGTCGGCGGCGTAATCGTCGAAGGGGAGCGGATCGCCAGGTATACGGGGCAGATAACGACACGGCCAGTAGCAGCATTATTGTACATATCGGAAGATAGGATGAGAGCATGTGCGGGCTGGTCAGCTCGCGCCCATACTTCACCGTGCCGCATGCCGCAGCTTCTCCAAATTGGTGTATTCGGTTGCCAGATAGCTTGAAGTCAAGCCTAAGGCGGCGTTACGTTGCTGTTGGTGCGCGAAACGGGCTGTCCACATCGCGGAAGTTAGTGTCTGATCCACCCACGCCGACAAAGAAACCCCTGCCGCCGTAGCCTGTGCGCGAGCATCGGTCAGAGTCGCATCTCGTACAGAAACGTTCAGATTTGGCATGTCACGCATCGTACTATAATCCATCACATGGTGACTATGAATCTCTGGGGAATAGGCCCAACGGCGCCTGTGAGGTTCCTGCCGGTAAAGGTGGAGCCCAACTCACTGCGGTGGGACGGCGAGGAACTCGTTGATGTAGTCGGTGGTGGGCGTAGCTGGAGCGATGACGGCACAGAGCGCTCGGCCTCGCGTAACTACGGGTATCCGTTCGACCGGGCGGTGGTCTCCCCATCCGGCCGTTACGTAATTGTCTATGCCGAACGTGGCACCAAGGCGCTAGTTCTCGACGGCACGCAGGTCGTTCGGGAGCTGAATCGCAGCTATTGCCACGCCACCGACTTCGACTATCCGGTGGCGCTCGGCATGCTCGCAGACGGGCGCGAGATCGTGGTGCATTGCCCAGACAACTACAACGTTCTTGAGGTCGACGATGTGAAATCGGGGCAGCGCCTTACTAAGGGCAATCGCGACCCCAAGGACGTGTTCCACTCTCGGCTGGCAGTCAGCCCTGACGGAAGGCACCTGCTCACGGGCGGCTGGGTGTGGCAGCCCTATGGAATCGCCAAGATCTTCGATCTGCAGCACGCGCTCAGGGACCCCGCAGTACTGGACGGTGCCGGGCTAATGTCGGTGTCTTCTGGGATCGACGCCGAAGTTGCGTCCGCCTGCTGGCTCGACAGCGACCGAGTGGCGGTCGCGACCACACAGGAGACCCTCGGCAATGAGGAGATTAACGACCTCGGGCCAGCAGAGTTGGGCGTTTGGTCAATCTCCGGGGAGTGTTGGCTACACCGCAACTCCGTGGACTATCGCATCGGCACCATGCTTGCTCGCGGCGATACGGTCGTCTCGTTGTATGAGCACCCCCGGCTTATTCAGGTAGAAACCGGTGCCCTCATTGCGGAGTGGCCCGAGGTGAAGGTTGCCTGCAAAGATGGCAGCTACGGTGTCACACATATACCTACTCCAGTTTCGGCGCTGCACCCCGATGGCACCCGCCTGGCGATCGCCCAGCCTGACAGCATCGCGGTTATTCCGTTGCCCACGCCATGAGGAGTATTTCGCAATCACCCCTGGTCTCGCTGTAGGTGCGTTTCACACCGGCCACGCCATCAGCTTCATAGATTAAGTATGGTTCAGGCTCGGCACTAATTGCCTGTCGGTTACTGAACCAGTTGACGGTTTCTTGGAGTTGTGGCACCGTCGGGGTATGTCTTTTGGTTGACGTTGATCCTCTGACCGTTTCCCCCGCGGAGTAGTTGCGCGGGCTATTGGGTATGCCGCGTTGGGTGATTTCATCCCGTTGTACCCGTTCTATCCACTGCTGTTTTCCGACGCGGGTTTGTCGGTGGCACAGATCTCTACGCTGTTTGTGATCTGGAGCGCCGCCAGCGCTGTCTTCGAGGTTCCCACAGGCGCTCTGTCAGACATCGTGCAGCGCAAACACCTCTTGCTTGCTGCCCCCGTGCTCACGTTCGTCGGTTTTTCCCTGTGGTTCCTGATCCCCTCCTACGTCGGTTTTGCGGCCGGATTCCTCTTATGGGCAGCGTCATCCGCGCTAGTTTCAGGCACCTGGGAAGCACTCGTCTATGAGGATCTCGAGGCTGCCGGGCGGGCGTCGGAGTACGCCACGATAGCTAGTCGCGCTGCTGCGGCTAGCTGGACCGCGGTCGTTGTGGCAAGCCTGCTGGCGGCGCCGTTGTTTGCTCTTGGTGGCTACGGCGCCGTATTTGGGGTGACACTGGTGGTGCTCGCCGTTCAGGCGTGGTTGGCTTTGGGCTTGCCACGGGTTAAGCCTTGTCGTGATGTCGAAGTGGGCTACGTCGGCACGCTGAGGACCGGTCTCATGCAAGTGCTACGCCGTCGGCGCATCCGCTGGCTGGTAGTTGCAGCGGTGATACTTGCCGGTTTGGCTGGCGTGGAGGAGTACTTACCGTTATTACTGCGTTCAGAGGGGTTTGGCGCTGCTGGGGTTTCGCTGCTGTTCACACTGTTTCCGTTGGCCGCCGCCGCTGGTGGTGCCGCTGCTTCTAGGCTACGCGACGTTCCATCTCGAGCGTTCCTAGCCGTATTACTGACTAGCTCTATAGCGACAGTTGCCGCAGACCTGTTGGCTCCGGCATGGATTGGTTTGAGCGCGCTGGTGTGCTGGTATGGCTTGGTGGAGTGCGCTCGGGTGGTTGCTGGCGTCTGGTTGCAGCATGCTGCTCAATCGGAGGCGCGGGCAACGGTGACCTCCGTAGTGGGGTTCGGCAGTGAACTCGCAGTGATCGTGTTGTTCCTTGCGGTAGCTGCTGGTGATGTCATAGCGCGGTAACAACGGAACTAAGCTGGCTGTTTAGATAAAGGCGCGTGCGGCGATGAAACGCTTGGCGTTACCGCATGAGACCGTTTGTCTATGAATGTCGCGGACAGTAACGAAAGCACCAATGAAGCACCCGACCTCCTCAAGCTGTTACAGCAGCTGCGCACAGGTGGCAAAGATGCGTTGGCGCAGCGCATGGGGATCGAGTGGCTAGAGGCGTCGCCACAGCGTCTTGTTGCCACAATGCCGGTGGAGGGCAACACCCAGCCGTATGGCTTGTTACACGGTGGGGCGTCATGCGTTCTGGCCGAGACGCTGGGCTCGGTGGGCGCAATCCTGCACGCTGGTCCGGGCGCTACCGCTGTCGGTATCGAGCTCAACGCCACGCATCACCGTTCCGTCTCCTCCGGCATCGTGACGGGTGTAGCCACCCCGCTGAGGTTGGGGCGCACCATCGCCAGCTACGAGATTGCGATCACCGACGAACAGGAAAAACGCAGCTGCACCGCGCGGCTGACCTGTTTGATCCGACGCTAGGCACCCAAGTTAGGAGAACTACAGTTTTAACAAGTGTAGTTGTATATTACTTTTTATGCTAAGCCTAGAGAAGCCCGCTGAGATTTTTGATCGTGAAGCGGAGTGGGCAGAGCTGGTAAGCTTCGTTTCTGATCCAGCAGCTATGCCGCTGCTGGGTGTTGTGTCGGGACGGCGGCGCCAGGGTAAAACTTTACTGCTAGGTTCGCTGGTTGAAGCCGCAGGTGGCATCTACATCGATGGCACCGAAGGTGTTCCCACCGAGCATTTTCACCGCTTCGGCGAGGCGGTAGCCGCCCATGTTGGTGCATCGGCTCCGCTTCACTTCACGTCCTGGCGGGAAGCCATTGATGGAATACTTGACCTTCCTGCTGCCACACCGCTGCCCTGTGTGATCGATGAATTCCCTTATCTGGTGAAAACCTCGCCTGAGCTACCGTCCGTTGTGCAAGCAGCGTTGGATGCTCGCCGCCGACGAGGAGGGCAACCGATGAGGTTGCTGCTATGCGGATCCGCGCTCACGTTCATGGGAGGGTTGCTGTCTGGGAGCGCGCCGCTGCGGGGGCGAGCGGGGCTCGAACTTGTAGTTCCCACACTTGACTATCGGTTGGCAGCACAATTCTGGAATATCAATGATCCAAAGCTGGCGCTGCTAACCCACGCCATTGTAGGGGGCACTCCAGCTTATCGGCGGGAATACGTTCGCGACGACGCTCCGACCTCGCTAGCCGACTTTGACGGATGGGTGCAGCGAGCAGTTCTCAACCCCGCACGACCGCTGTTCCGGGAAGCCCGCTATTTGCTGGCTGAGGAGACAGACCTTCGAGGGCCCGCGCTCTACCACGCCGTCCTAACAGCGATAGCGGAGGGAAACACCACTCGGGGAAAAATCGCCAACTATGTGGGACGCGCCGCTACAGAGATCTCTCACTCACTAGGGGTACTAGAAGACATAGGGCTTATAGCAAAGCAGTCCGATCAGCTCCGAGCGGGGCGCCCCCGCTACGACATCATCGAACCATTGGTCACTTTCTATCACGCTATTGTGCGACCAGCTTGGCGCGAACTGGAACGTCGCCGCGCAGAGCAAGTGTGGGAACGTAGCCACGAGCGCTTTGCGAAAAAGATCGTAGGTCCCCATTTCGAACAGATCTGCCGCACCTGGGCATCCGACTTTACCGATCCGGAAACTTTCGGCGGGGTGCCTACCCACGTTGGCGCGGCCGTTATCAATGACTCTGAGCACCGCAGTCAGTACGAGATCGACGTCGTTGTGCTCGGCGAAGATGACGGAGGAACAGGAAAAATACTCTGTCTGGGCGAAGCAAAATGGGGTGAGACCATGAGCGTTTCGCACCTGGACCGGCTCTGTCGTATCCGAGACCTGCTCACTCGTCGCGGATATAACACTCAGGGCACCAAGCTCGCCTGCTATAGCGGCGCAGACTTTACCAGCGACCTCCGCGCCTGCGCTAAGCGAGAAGAGGTGCTATTGATCGACCTCGAGCGTCTCTACTACGGTACCTGAGAGCAGTTACCGGTCAGCGTTTTCACCAAACTTTACCTTTGGGGGAACGTCTATGGGCCGTCCCGGTTTCCGCGTTATGGCGTCGCTGATGTGGGATCCGCAACGGATACGTTGCTGAATATCGATCGGCCGACCCTGGATTGGGTGGGTATCGCCAGAGGGCTCGGTGTCCCTGCCCGGCCTGCTCGGACCGCACAAGAGCTTGCCGCTGAGCTGAAGAGGGCTATCGCGGAACCCGGCCCCCACCTGATCGAAGCCGTGCTGTGATCGGCAGCTCAAGACACTTCGCCGTTTCGGCGCGACCATACGGTACTAGTGTCGTGTAATCGATATCGTCGTTCGTGTGCTGGGGCTCAGGCGGCGCCTCGCGGCGTTGTCGTTGACCCAGGTAGAACACCGCTACCTGGGTCTTCCTCCGCCTTGCGATCCATCCACCTGAACACCCAGCACCCTAAACGGAACACCGATTACACAACACTAGAAGTCGTCCGGGAGCAAACGAAAGGCATCCTGTGGAGTGAGCGGCCGGATCATTCGGAAGTGTTTGCGGTCTAAAGTTGCGATGACGTCGGTACGGAAGCGCAGGGCGAGCACTACGTTCATGGCGTCAGCCAAACCGATGCTTGGGTAGCCGCCCATAACCGCGCGGGCGGCAAGGAGGTGGGCGCTGATTTCGGGTATTTCCCATCGACCCGTCGCGGCGCGCGAGACAATGTAGCCTAGAACCGCACCCGCGGAGCTAGGCCCCTGTCGGGTGGCGGTGAGGTAGTCAAGCTCGGTTAGAACGCACGGAGAAACCACGAGATGGCCGACGTAGGCCATACGATTCTTCATGGCTGCATGGTGCTCGTCGCTGTTGTTAAACAGAGCGATCAATGCGGACGTATCAGCGATGGCAACAGGAACGCTAGTCGTCATTGCCGAACCCGACCAAATGGTCACCTACCCGTTCGGAAAAGTCCGGATCGCCATTGAACGTGGGGATATTTTCGTCGTGCCCCATTGGGTCGGTACGGAACGGATAGACCGGCGGATCCTGAAAGCCGTAGGGACGAAGAACGGCTACTGGTTGGCCGTTCTTCGTCACTGTGACCGATTCTCCGTGGGCAACGCGTTCAAGAACCTGCGCGGTGTGTTGATTAAGCTCTCGGATTGTGGCATCCATATAGCTAATGTACTACGGGTAGTACAGGCTCCGCTACTACGAGAAATCCGGGCTCTCGGTGCGGGTGCGCTTGAGCTCGAAGAAGTGTGGGAATCCCGCGAGCAGCCGGGCGCCGTCGAAGACCTTGCCTGCTTCCTCACCGCGTGGAATTTTCGAAAGCACTGGACCAAAGAACGCTACGCCGTCCACGTGAATCACGGGAGTGCCCACGTCCTCACCCACCGGATCCATCCCAGCGTGGTGGCTTGCTCGTAGCTTCGTGTCGTACTTCGTGGAGTGTGCCGCCTCAGCCAGGTCGGCCGGCAGCCGCACCTCCGCCAGTGCTTCGGTGATCACCGCGGAGTAATCCTTATTCTCCTGATTGTGGATACGCGTACCCAGCGCGGTGTACAGCGCCGGAACAACCTCAGCGCCATGCTGCTCCGCGGCAGCAACAACCACCCGCACTGGACCCCAACCCTTTTGCATGAGGTCTTGGTATTCCTCGGGTAGATCGCGTCCTTCGTTGAGCACCGACAGGCTCATCACGTGGAACTTCAGTTCGATGTCACGAACCTTCTCCACCTCAAGGATCCAGCGTGAGGTGACCCATGCCCACGGGCAGATTGCGTCGAACCAGAAATCGACCGAGGTCTTGGATGAGCTAGAAGCTGTCATGGCGCGGCAGTCCTTTCGTTGGCTGAAGCATCACCTGCGTGCAGTCGCACGCAAGTGTCTGTGCGGGCGCTCATTGGGGTAACTCCACACCAAGCCTCAATGTTCCGCGCTTAGCATAGGTTTTTTTAACGCGAGACCTGAGATGAACTCGTCGGTCAGGACTGGGGCACTGTCGACGAGCTCGACAAGCTGTGCCCAGTCTGTTGCAAGATCCAGTGGCGGGCTGCAATGGTCCAACTGCACGCTGAGCTCGCCAATCGGTAGCGGCACTGAAGCCGCGAGGATGACGAAGTTGCCTCGGTTACCAGCGAGGCAACGTGACCGGGCGGCGACCGCGGCATTTTCAAAAGTGTCCAGAACAGTGGCCAGCGCGGACCGAAAGAAGTCCAGCGGCGGGTGATCGATGATGTTGAGGATGTAGCACCCGCGGTCAGTCAGTACTCTTGCCACCTCCCTCAGAAACTCGCGAGTGACCATATGCAGCGGAACAAATC
Organism: Mycobacteriales bacterium; assembly: GCA_038260095.1. GTDB lineage: Bacteria > Actinomycetota > Actinomycetes > Mycobacteriales > QHCE01 > QHCE01. Next base: position 23,048 of record JBBSOC010000011.1, read on the forward strand.
CTGCATCGAACGTGTCACCGATCACCACGTCGTAGCTGGCGGTATCCTGCTGCTCGGTGATCTGCCGTGCGTCGCCAAGCTGGACTCTGATCCCGTTTTCCGCCTCCTCATCGTCGCGAAAATCCAGGCTTTCTCGTGCAACGTGCAGCACGCTGGGATCGATCTCCGCGACCAAGCTACTGCTTCCAGGTCGGCGATGTGCCAGGTAACGCGGCAGAGTCAGCCCACCAGCGCCCAGATGTAGGGCTCGAAGTGGCCGGCCGGGAGCCCCCCACGTGTCCAGTACCGCGCCGATGGCTTGCACGTAGGAGAAATGTAGGTAGGACGGATCGTCGAGATCGACATAGGAGTGCCGGAGCGCGCCAATCTCTAGCACTCGGCCTGAGTCACGCTCGGAGTCTGAAGTGACTGTGGCAGAAAATTTGGGACTACCCATAGCGTCCCCTTAGCTATTGCTCAAAAGCTGATCCACCGGCGCGTATTCGTCGGTAAGTACCGGCGCTGTTGCTTCTCGCGTCAGATCTCGCAGCTGGTCAGTTGTCGCGATTCCCAGCTGCGGAGACCACTGCGCCAAACGTCGAACCAGTTCAGCTCGCGGTAATGGTTGCGCGGAGGCGACGATCACGAAGTTCCCGCCGCTGGATCTATTGAGCTGCGCTACCGGCGCCACAAGCAAGACATGGGAGAACACCTGCGACACCGTGGCAAGTTCGGCGCTAAGGAACTTCAGGGGTGGATTGTCGATCATGTTCAAGACGTACACCCCCTCGCCGGTGAGCACACGACGGATCTGCCGCACGAACTCACGCGTAGTCAACTGCCACGGTACCGATACTGAGCCGAACGCGTCTCCGACGACGGCGTCATAGCGACCAGCGGGTTGCTTAGCTGTGAATACGCGCGCGTCGGCAACGTGGGTAGTAATGCCGTTGCCGACGCTGTGATCATCGCGAAAGCCAAGTTTGTTCCGTGCCACTTCCAGCACTCCGGGGTCGATTTCCACCACTGAGCTGCTGCTTCCCGGACGCCGCTTAGCGAGATACCGTGGCACGGTCACGCCGCCCGCCCCCAAATGTAACGCCCTAATAGCTGCACCTGGCGTCCGAAATGTGTCAAGCACCGAAGCGATGGCGCGAATGTAGGAGAAACGAAGATAGGTGGGGTCATCCAGGTCGGTGTAGGAGTGCCGCTGGGTATCCAGCTCTAAGAATCGGCCGCTATCGCGAGCGGGATCAGTTACCACTCGGGCACAGTGGTAACTGGTTTCTACATCACATGCTTGTGGTACCAGCACTGTTGCTACCGTGCTCAGTAGCGCCAACGCCAGTAACCCGGCAGTCAGACCCCGAAGCTTCTTGCCGCACAGTGTTGCAGTGAGCGCCACGCCAACCATCAGTAAGAAAAGACCAAGGCTGGTGAGGATCGCTGTCACTGATAGCAGTGCTATGAGCACGAACCCGGTACCGAACGTGGCAGCGATGCCGCCCAGCGTCCCCACGCTAGACAGTAAGCCCACGATGCTGCCGGTCTCGGAAAGGTTCGTCAAACGCAGCTTCACTATGACCGGGCTTACCGCCGACAGCGCCGCAGCTGGAGCAAAAATAGCGACGCCGGCCAGGCTCAGGAGTTGTGAGCTCATGCCTACGCCTACCCATTCGCCGACGCCGCGCACGATAGGCGAGGTAGCGAGCGTGAGCGCGCCGCCGGCTAGAAACAGCGGCCCTACTAGGTAGCGCGGCGCGTACGCGTCAGCTAGCCGCCCACCAATCCAGGCTCCGAGCGCGATCGCCGCTAGGGCAACACCGATCACGGTGGTACTCATCTGGAGCGTGAGACCTACGTACGGTGCGAGCAACCGCAGACTTACCAGCTCGATCACCAGCACTGCGCCAGAGGAGATCAACACTAGCAACGCGGCGGTTTTCGAACCGATCACTTCTGGCGGAACTTGGCTTGTCGGCGGCGACTGACTCGGTGGCTGTACGTCGGTCGTCACTAGTTACCGCTGGACTGCTGCTCTGCGCCCCGAGGGTTGGTCTCATTTGGCGACGGTTGATCCGGTGCTTTCAGCGGAAGCGCCACAATTGGGAAGCTCGCGGCCTGAATCTGGAAAACCGCCACCTTCTCGCTAAGCGCCTTGGGCAGTAAACCTGCGCCTTCCCCGCCCGGCATCTCCCAAACCACCTTTTTCTGCACGAAGTCGTAGGCAACTGGCCGGATGTCGTTGCCGTACCCGTACGCCACCCCCTGCGGGCTGATTGCTTGAATCGGTCGGTCCCCGAACGCGTCCGGCAAGGAAGCCAGCGCCTTCTTCTCGCGCAGGTCAAAGACGGCGCGGCCGACCACCAAATAGCGGCCATCGGCGGAGAGAGCGGTGCGGTTGGTTGCGTGGTCGAAATCGACGGTTTCTTTGATGTTTAGCCGCTCACTGGCTGCGATGACATTGCCCGAACGTGAGTCGTGCAGCGCGATGATGCCCGGCCGAATGTTGTTGCTGCTCGGCTGATCGGCGGTTCCTTCTGGGAGCCACTTCACGATCAGATACTTGCCGCGTACCCCGATCACGGTGCTCGCGGAGGGGTCAGCGCCACTGGGGGCGTGATCCTTGCCGTCCCACAGTTGTTTGCCGTCGGCTGAACGTAGACCGAAGCGATCGGTGATAGTTGTCAGGCCTCGGGTCTGGCGAAATGTGACGACCACATTTCCGTCCTCAGTGACGACCACGGGAGTCTCAGCGGCTTCGGGGGCGAACCGACCCTGGGGAGTGAACTCGCTCCCTTTTGCGGTTTCTGGGTCCACCCTCAAATACTTGACGGGCTCGTCGATGCTGCCTTCCTTACGCAGTAGCACCTGATCGCCGTCGCGGGCGGTGTCGTTCTCGTCGACCTGAGGCTTGAAGTCGCCGATTGGTGCTTCATACGTTCGTGGTTGCACCGTGCCCGTGGAGTTGACCGGGTAGAACCGAAGCACAGTGGTCACGCTGGCTTCGCCGATTGCACTGGCACGCTTGTACCGCTGGGTAGCTACCGCCACATACGAGCCCGCACCTTTGGTCAGCATAATTGGGTACTTACCTTTGTCGAAGAACTTCTCGTAGTCACCTTCTCGGGCTTGCGCGTCACCGAGTTTGATGATCTCGCTCTGCCAGAGCAGTCCGCCATTGTTGATGTCGATTGCCCGCAGCCGGAACCCATCGCGGTCGACACCCCACAGGACCAGCGCTTTCCCGGCTTGTCCGACGCTTTCGGCGTTGTCCCGCCATACGCATCCGGCTGGGTCCACTGTGGTGGGGAAGCGCTCGGTTTCTCCGTTGTCAGGATTTTTGTCGCAGTCATGTGGCTTTGGAGCTGGCGTGGGCCGTTGGTCCGAGCCGGCGGCGTCGGAGCGGTGAAAGCTGCCTTTGTCGCCGGCTGTGCATCCAGCCAACAGCAGTGCAGCAGCCACTAGCACGGCGACGGCAGCGCAGCGTCTCGGTCGGAAAACCTGAGTTGCGGGGCACTCATCGTTTACTGCATAGGACACAAAAGTGCCTTTCTCTGCTACACAGCCGGCTATTTCCAGCTGTCGAACCATAGGCGGTTGTGCCAGTCATCGAAGGGTATTGCTTGGCCGCTGTAGATCGGGTAAAAGTACGCGAAAGCTACGACAACTAGCACAACATATACCCCCACGAGCAGGGTGCCGGTGAGCCGTCGCGACGCGCGGGCATTGTCGCTCCCTAAGATCATTCCGAGCACAAGCGTTACCGCCAGCACTAGGAACGGCAGCGCTGGGAGCGCGTAGAAGAAATATGTGGTCCGGTCGGGGTAGAGCATCCACGGCACGATGCCTGCCGCCGCGCTGAGCAGAATCGCCAGCGCCCGCCAATCCCGATTTATTGCGCTGCGCCATAAACAGACCGCGCTGGCGGCTAAGAACGTCCACCACAGGGCAGGGTTTCCCAGTGCCAATATCCCAGAGGTGCAGGTTGTGGTACCGCATGGCCTGGTTTCGCGGTAGTAGAGCACCGGACGACCCAGATACAACCAGCTGTACGGCGTTGATTGATAAGGATGAGGGCTTGAGAGGTTAACGTGGAATTGGTAAATATCGTACTGGTAATGCCACAGGCTCACTAAGGCGTCGGGGAGGTACCACACGCCAGCGCTGTTCGCCTGTGCCCAGTTTCGGTCCCAGCCACCGTCGGTGGCGAACCATCCGGTGTAGCTGGCCAGAAATGTCCCAAGCGTGATGAGAACGAAGGCCGCGATCCATCCCGTTTCCCAGCCGATGACATCAGTGAGAGGTTGCCGTACTCCCGCGCTGCGCCTGGCCTGCACTTCCCAGACCACGATCAGCAGCACAAGTACCAGTAGGTACCAGATAGCGCTCCACTTCACTCCGAGTGCGCAGCCCAGCATCACGGCCGCCGCTATGCGCCACCATGGCCAGTTCCGCCAACCTGACTCGCGGCGTACGCCGGCACGTAGATCGGACCCGTTCTGTTCTGCCCGCAACAGCTGCGCATGCATGGCGTCACGTCGCTGCTCTCGATCTAGCAGCAGACACGCGAAACTAGCCAGCACAAAGAACATCAGAAAAATATCGAGTAGCGCCACTCGGCTGGACACGAAGTGCAGTCCGTCCAACGCCATTAGCAGTCCGGCTAGGCAGCCGAGCACAGTAGAGCGAAACATCCGGCGGCCTAGGCGGCACAGAATCAGCACGGAGAGGGTGCCAAATACCGCCGCCGAGATCCGCCACCCCAGGCTGTTGTAGCCGAAGAGCCACTCGCCTAGCGAGATGCACCATTTTCCCAGCGGGGGATGCGCCACGTATCCGGGACCGTTGCTTTGGTCGTTGAGCTCGTAACCATGGCCGAGAAGGTCATGGGCATGCTTGGCGTAGAAGGCTTCGTCGAAGATTTTCTGCGGCGGAGTGGCGAGGTTGATCAGCCGAAGTACTCCAGCTAGTAGCGCCACCGTGCCCGCCCAGTACCAGGAGCTGATCACATCGGCTGGTCGCCAGCGGGCAAGGCGCACCAGCGCCGTTTCTTGCGAGTTGGCAAGCGCAACATCGGGAGTTGGAGGATTAAGCGGCTTCTGCGCGGGGGATGATGACACGAAGAAGATGGTACGGGCTAGCTTGGAACAAGTCCGGGAAGCCACCACGGGCCACCGAACTGGTCGGCACAGCTCACGTAAAGTCACTGGAGTGCTGAATTCCGGTCGTCTGGTTGTGGCGGCAACACCGCTTGGCAATCCAGCGGATGCTTCCGCCCGGCTAGCGCTCGAACTAGCTCGTGCTGATGTGATCGCCGCGGAAGATACCCGCCGGCTTCGCCGGCTTGCCGCCGCTCTCGAGGTGACGCCGAGCGGCCGGTTGCTCTCCTACTATGAGGGAAATGAGCGGACCCGTACGCGGGAGCTCGTTGATGCTTTATTAGCTGGCAGCACAGTGCTGCTGGTGACAGACGCCGGAATGCCTAGCGTTTCTGACCCCGGTTATCGGCTGGTAAGAGCGGCGATCGACGCGCCTGGCGATATCGACATCACAGCACTGCCCGGTCCTTCGGCGGTGACTACCGCGCTTGCGCTGTCTGGCTTAGCGTGCGACCGCTTCTGCTTCGAGGGTTTTCTGCCACGAAAGGCCGGTGAGCGTCACAGCAGACTTGCCGAGCTAACCGCTGAGCCGCGCACGATGGTGTTCTTCGAGGCACCCCACCGGCTGGCCGAAAGCCTGGCCGCCCTAGTCGATGAGTTCGGTCAACAGCGCGCCGCGGCGGTCTGTCGGGAGCTCACCAAAACCTATGAAGAGGTTGTGCGAGGTTCATTGGGTGAGTTAGCGGAGTGGGCTACTTCCGGGGTGCGCGGTGAGATCACTCTGGTGGTCGCCGGTGCCGCTGTGCCAGACTGTGGCTCAAATCCCGCCGCCGTGACGCACTGGATACGTCAGGTGGCGCTCCTAGAGCGGCACGACGTGCCCCGGAAGCAAGCAATCGCGGCGGTGGCTGAACTCAGCTCCGCGCCCAAACGTGAGGTGTACAACGCGGTAGTCGCGGCCAAAGGCGCAGCCGAATGACATGAATCCTCCGGTGTTGTGGAGCTTTTTAGGTTCGCTCAAAGGATCCTCCAGCTTCTAAAGCGCTGTGCAGGTGGCCTAACTGGGACACTTTCGGTTTATGCTGGGAGCATGACCCAGCCAGCGCATAACTACGAAAGCGCCGAATTTGATCTCGCGGCACCTATTGAGCGTGCGATCGAGGAAGCCGAGCATGGCAAGGTGATTTACCTGCACAGTCGGCAGCAGCAGAAGGTGGTCATCATGCCACCCGAGCTGGCTGCGGCCGCGCTAGAAGCTCTCGATGAGGCCGAGGTCCTGCGCGTCATCGAGGAACGTCAGAACGAGGAGCGAATCCCGTGGGATCAAGTTAAGGCGGAGCTTCGAGAGCTGGAAGCCAAAGGCCTGTAAGCGTGACTTACGTCGTCCGATTAACCACTTCAGCACGTAAAGAACTCCGCAGGATTGACCCGCAGATTCGCCGTCAGGTTGCAGCTGTCATTACCAACCTTGCCGAAGATCCTCGGCCTGATGGCGTCAAAAAGATGGCCGGACGCGAGCACGTCTACCGAGTTTCAGCCGCCCGCGATTGGCGCGTGGTGTATGAGATCTACGACGAGATTGTGACCGTGGACGTTATCCAAATCGACCACCGTGGCCAGGTCTACAAACAGCGACGGCACTAAACCAGCTGACACTTCCGGTGCGTGTACCGGATAATTCGCCCATTTCTTGCCTACGGATGCCACCTTCTCCGCTGAAGGCTCTTGGTTAATAACCGCTCTAACCTCTCTAGCTGGATCGAAGTGTGAACTTTGCTAGGCGCTCACCTGCGTCGTAGGCCTGCCGCTTGAGCCTGACTGCGTCCTGACATGTCACTTCAGACTTGTCATTGACGAAGGCGAGAACTTCTTGAATGCCAAACAGCGCCTCTTGGACCACAAGCGTGGCACGCAAAGCGTCCTCAGCTCGCGGGTCATTGATATCCAGGTCACCTAGCTGCCGCTGGGCGGCGTAGTCGGCGGCCTCGTAGAGTTGCCGAGCAGCCCAGCCGGCGTCTTGGGGATTGCCGGTCAGATGGGTGCTTAGCGTATATGCAATCGCCGCTGCCCCGTTCTGGCCATAGGCAGTCTCGTCGATCCATCCGGGATCCTCGTCGTCTGGCACGAGCGCTCCAGCGACCTTTCGCCAGCGTGCGAGGTCTTCTCTCGAGACCTCGGTGCCCACTGCTTTCCAGGCGGCATCCAGTGCGGCTCGCAACTGTGCTTGATTACCTTGTCCTGTAAGCGCGGCATATCGTTCATAGAGCGGGAATGTTCTTTCCGCACAGGCTGCAGCGAATGCCGCTTGTCCTTTTAGGGAAACCTGCGATAGTCGGCGAACCAGCTTGGGCTCGTCGTATTCATTCACCGAATCCTCCCGCGAAACACAGTTCGAGGCTTCTACGGGCAAGCTGTTTGTTCCGACACGTTGACCACGAGCCGATCGATCTTGTGTCCGTAGCGTAGCGGTAAGCAACCCAGCTTCTTGCCGTCGGCATCGCTTATCATCCACCAGTTAGCGACATTGTCGCTAGAAGTATTTACTCGCGTATCCGCCCCAGGAAGAAGCCGGACACGTTCATGGAATGAGTCACAAGTGACATCACACTGCTTCAACATGATGGTGCTCGACGTGTCGTTGTGCAGGGTGATCGCGAAGCTGCTTTCAGTGGGGTCGATGCTCGTATGAAAAACGGCTTCTGACACGAAAGCCACCGCGAAGAGCGCCACTAGCAGAAGCTGAATCCCTATCCCCAGAATCCCAACCCCCACAAGCCCTACGATGACAACCGGCCGGGAGGGAAGGTTGCTGTGATCCATAGTTGATCCCACCTTCACTGAACTGAAAATATTACTCCGCCTTCATCCCGTCCACCTGGCAACCGCCTACCTACTCCGGCTCCCAACCTGTCCGAGCTCTAAGCTGTCGGGCTATGACCACCGACAAGCCTCGTCACATCCTCACCGCTGTCGCGTGGCCGTACGCCAACGGCCCGCGGCACATCGGCCATGTTTCTGGGTTCGGGGTACCGTCGGATATCTTCAGCCGCTATCAGCGTATGGCTGGCAACAAAGTGCTGATGATCTCGGGCACCGATGAGCACGGCACACCGATCCAGGTCCAAGCCGATGCTGAAGGTGTGAGCGCTCGAGAACTTGTCGATCGTTACAACCCAGTGATCGCCGAAGATCTGCGGTCGCTGGGCTTGTCGTATGACCTGTTCACCCGCACCACGACCCGCAATCATCAGTCGGTCGTGCAGGAAATCTTTCGAGGTTTGCACCGCAACGGCTACATTTTCCCCCGCAGCGCCCTCGGCGCGATTTCCCCATCCACTGGTCGCACGCTGCCTGACCGCTACATTGAAGGCACCTGCCCTTTGTGCGGTTACGACGGCGCCCGCGGCGACCAGTGCGACAACTGCGGAAACCAGCTTGATCCGGAAGATCTGAAGAACCCGCGCAGCCGTATCAATGGTGAGACGCCAAAGTTCGTCGAGACCGAGCATTTCTTCCTCAACCTGCCGGCGTTTGCCGATGCGCTCGGTACCTGGCTTCGAGGACGTACCGATTGGCGCCCCAATGTACTGAAATTTTCGCTGAACTTGCTCAGCGATCTACAGCCGCGTGCGATCACCCGTGACTTGGATTGGGGGATACCGATCCCGCTACCGGAGTGGGAGGACCGTTCACACAAACGACTCTACGTCTGGTTCGACGCTGTGATTGGCTACCTTTCGGCGTCTATTGAATGGGCGCAGCGGGTAGGCGAGCCGGAGGCCTGGCGCCTCTGGTGGGAGAACGCCGATGCGAACTCCTACTACTTCATGGGGAAGGACAACATCACCTTCCATTCCCAGATCTGGCCGGCGATGTTGCTCGGGTACAACGGCTTGCCTGATAGCGTGCCGGGCACGCTTGGCCGTTTGAGTCTGCCTACGGAGGTAGTATCCAGCGAATTCCTCACGATGGAGGGGAAGAAGTTTTCCTCGTCACGCTCGGTAGTGATTTACGTTCGGGACTTCCTGGCTCGCTACGACGCTGACGCGCTGCGCTACTTCATCACCGTTGCCGGGCCCGAGACCCAGGACACCGATTTCACCTGGGCAGAGTTCCTGCGGCGCAACAACGACGAACTCGTCGCCGGGTGGGGCAACCTGGTGAATCGCTCGATCTCCATGGCGGCTAGGAACGGGGGCGAGATTCCGGTGGCTACCGCGCTCACCGACGCTGATCGTGCCTTGTTGCAGGCCTCCCGCCAGGCGTTCGGTGTGGTCGGCTCCCTATTGGAGCGGTGCAGGTTCAAAGTGGCGATTGTCGAGGCTATGCGCGTGGTGAGCGAAGCCAACCGGTACTTGTCAGATCAGGCGCCGTGGAAGCTTTCGGCGGATCGGCCCGACGAACTGGCCCGTCGCGATACGGTGTTGCACGTGGCGTTGCAGCTGATCGACGATTGTAAGAGCTTGCTCACGCCGTTCTTGCCGCACTCGTCGCAGCGGGTATTTGAACTGCTGGGTGGCTCAGGTGTCTGGTCAGCTCAGCCGCGCATCGATGAGGTCGCCGAGCAGGGAAACCCGTCGTCGCCATATGTCGTGATCACCGGCGACTACGCCACAGAGCTCGCTGTCTGGCAATCGCAACCGATTCCGGTCGGCCGCAAACTTGCCGCGCCTAAGCCGGTTTTCACCAAGCTGGACCCGGTGATCGTCGATGAAGAGCTCGCTCGGTTGGAAACGCGCTGACAATGACGAAGACGCAGGCAGCTGAAACAACTTCGGCATCACGGCCGCCCGAGCCCGAGCCGTTGACGGTTCCGGTGCTGGACAGTCACACCCACCTGGAGATGCAGGAAGCCTCGGTGGCCGATGCATTGTCGGCGGCTGCTCGCGTAGGCGTGCATCGTGTAGTGCAGGTAGGCACGGATGTGGCCTCTTCGCGGTGGGGCGTGGCGCAGGCAGAGCAGCACGCCACTTTAGATGCCACCGTGGCGATACATCCCAATGACGCGCCGCTATTAGACGACCTGGATGCGGAGTTAGCTCAGATTGATGAGCTGGCCGCACAGGAGGTAGTGGTGGGTATTGGCGAGACCGGGTTGGATTATTTCCGAACTACTCAAGCTGGCCGGCCAGCACAGCACGCGGCGTTTCGCGGCCATATTGAGATCGCCAAGCGGCACAACAAAGCGCTGATGATTCACGACCGCCAAGCGCACGAGGATGTGCTGCGGATTCTCGATGAGCGGGGTGCACCGGAGCAGGTGATTCTGCACTGTTTCTCAGGCGACGTGAGCTTCGCGGCTGAATGCGCTCGCCGCGGATACTTTATGAGCTTTGCCGGTAACGTCACGTTCACCAACGCCAAGCAGTTGCAGGAGGCCGCCGCGGCGATCCCAGTCGAACTGCTGCTCACCGAGACCGACGGGCCTTACCTGACGCCCGTGCCGTACCGCGGTAGACAGAATGCACCGTATGTACTTCCGATTACTGTGCGGTATTTGGCGCAGCTTCGAGGCGTGGATCTGAACCAGCTTTGCGCCGCCGTCTGGGCTAACGGTGAGCGAGCATTCGCTACTCGCTAGAGCGCTGCCAATAGATCCCTGCCGGCGTTCTCGTCGCCTTGCCTACCTTCGTAGGCGGCGGCTTCTGCGGCCTTGGCAGATGCTCTATTGGCAGACGCTCTTTCATACACCATTGCCCGGCTGTGACGAAGTTATCCACCGCAATGCCGCAAGGGGCTAAACGGTGGATAACCTGCGGCCTACCCGGTGACCGTGCCGCTATCTTCGGTTGCACATGGGCTAGCTGGGCGTCTGAAAAAGCTCACGAACTTCGCATATGTTCCCGGCGCCGCTTCTGGGTCAGCCATAATTCACTAGTAAGAGTGTTCGGTAGTTGATCGTTCGTAGCGAGGTGGCGCCTGGTCGAGTGTGGCAAGGCGGAGAAGGAGTTCATACCGAGAAGGTATGGGCGACGACGACAACGCCGCCAGGCGAAGCGCCAGGAGACACCGCAGTAGAACAGCATCAATTACCGGGCGCTCTCAAGTCACGGGAGGCATCATGAACACTCTTGATGATCATGTGGTCGTCGCATCGGCAAAAACACCGCACCGCCGGTTCAGCGCCGTGGCTGCTTTTTTTGATGTGCCAAACCAGGATTCTCAATATTGGCTGGCCGATAGCAACGGTGGTGGGGTTGAGCTTCCCGCCGAGTTGTGGGGACTACTGCGCGATGCGGCGGCGGCACTCGCCGGTGAGTGCGGCGTCACCCTAAAGTCTGTCCCGGCCACACTGGGGCTACAGGAAGCGGCGGAGCTGGCCGCTATTCCGCTGCCTACGCTGCTGCAGTGCGTATCCGATGGCTCTATTCCGCTCTCAGAAAGCCTAGTAGGTATCGATGATACCGATACGGTTGCGCTTAGAGATGTAGTCAGGCTGCGCGAGTATTTGAACCGGCAGTGCAGAGCCTCCGAGCGCAGCTTGGCCATCGAAGCGTCGATTCCCCCAGCGCTGCCGCGGGCTGATGAGAATTCTTGGTCACCAACTCGAGAAGCTTCTCCTGTTTCGGCTTGGCCAAGCTATCCAGAGCCCAATGTGAGTGCTTCGCTCATTTCAGCAAGTTATCCCGAACCCACCATTGGACCTTCGCCCATTTCGGCGAGTCCCGCCGCTCCGAGCTATCCCTCGCCTGTTCCAGTGAGTCCGGCATGGAGCGAGCTCGAATACTCCGGTTACGGGGCCGCCCCCGTGAGCCCCGTAACCGGTCCTAACTCCTCGCGCACCCAATCGCCGGGACGGGTTCGGGCAGTGGCGCGGGTAGCGTCGGTGGCACCCTCCCGTGTTTCGCCGCCAATTAGCGCTCCTGCTACGCAATGGGCTGCCAGCTGGGTGGATAACGACTCACGACCATCTAGCCCCATGCCTGCGGTTCCAGCAGGTTCGGCAGGCACAGAGTTGGTAGCGGCTGGAGCTGCGCCGTCCCCGGTGAGTGTTCCGCGGACTTGGTACAGCACTAGCCGGCACTGACCGATGGAGCCGATCGTTACTGCGTCAGCCTAGTAGCTATTTTGCAGGTCACGATGCTGTATTCGCCCGGCAGGTCAGTTGGTGGAAGCATGTGTTTTGGCGAGTTCGGTGAATATTTCGGAGGGTTTCTTCCAGTTGTGTATCTTACGGGGTCGGTCGTTGATATCGGCGGTTACTGAGGCTAAATAGGTGGGGTCGGAGGTTATTGTTGCACCTCTGGGGAAGTATTCACGCACGATACGGTTGGGGTTTTCGTTGCTGCCACGTTCCCATGGTGAGTGGGGGTGGGCGAAGTATACGGTAGTCCGGTCGCGGTGATGGTGGCGTGTTGAACCATTTCTGTGCCGCAGTCCCACGTCAGCGTCCGGCGGATCTGGGTAGGTAGGCTGTGCGTGGCGGCGATCACGGCATCACCCACGGTCAGCGAATCGCGCCCGGTCAAAGGCACAAGGATCGCCGAACCGCGACATCGTTCTATCCAGGGTCGCGACCGCAGGTTTGCCGATGATGTAGGGGGCGGACCGGGGCGCGGTGTCGGGATTGCTCCCGATCCGTTTCCCCGCCCCGCCCTCCGCACCGGACGTGCGACTTGGCATCGCATCCGGCGCTACACGAACTGCCGCTGCTATGCAGAAACAGGAGCTCCTGCGCTGCTGGTCCAGGGTGTAGGAATGTTGCTCGCGCGCCAGCGATACCGAGTAACCGGCACCGTTGCCGCGTCGAACATGATGGTCCTGTCCACTGCCCGACGATTGCCTGGCCTGCCGGTCAGGAACCGGCGGTAGAGTTCCGCCCACGTGATGCGTTTGTGCCGCTTGAGCAACCATTGGGTGACCCGATGCCAGACAAAGGAATCGAGATACCCAAACGTCGCCTTGGCACCTTCACCATGATCGAAAGCAGCGATTTTTTCGACGGATAGGTGTAGACGCTGGCCTTGGTGGTTCCCTTCCTGCGGCGCCGCTGAATGCAGAACCTCAGAAAGTCGAACCCCTCGTCCAGATGGCATACCCGAGACTTCTCGGCGGACAGGTGTAACCCCAGCGGGGCGATCACCTGCGCCACCTCGTCCCAGAGCGCGTCCGCGTGCGCTTTGGTTCCCGCCACCATGATCACAAAGTCATCCGCGTAGCAGACGATCCGATAGGTGGCGCCGCCACGCTTGCGGTGCACATCGCGCCGCTGGGATGTGCGATGCGCATCCCACTTCGCGCAGAAGTGCTCGTCCAACACGACAGTGCGATGTTAGCCAGCAACGGCGAAACGATGCCGCCTTGCGGGGTGCCGCCCTCTGAGTTCCTGATCGTCCCGTCGGCGGACATCACGCCCGCCTTCAGGAACGATTTGATCAGGGCCAGGACACGCTTGTCGGCGATCTGCAGCCGCACCCGATCCATGACGGCCGAGTGCGTAAGTTCGTCAAAGCACGCTGCGATGTCAGCCTCAAAGACCCAATGATAGTTCCTGGAACCGAAGGCGTGAATCTCAGCGACCGCGTCCTGGGCGCGACGTCTGGGGCGAAAGCCGTAACTGACCGGCTTGAAACCCGCCTCAAAGATCGGCTCCAGCTCCAGCACCAGGGACGCCTGAACCACTCGATCCATCGCGGTCGGAATGCCGAGCCTGCGAAGTTTGCTACTGCCCGGCTTGGGGATCAATCGTTCCGCACCGGCAGCGGAGCAAATGACCGGGATTTCAACTGCTCCCGCACCTGCCCCAGAAACTCCACGACCTCGACACCCTCGGCGATGGACGCCGGGCTGACCCGGTCCACTCCGGCGGTCCGCGCACCCCTGTTACCCTCACCCGTTCCCACGCGACGGTGAGAAAGTCCAGGTGATGAACGAGGTTGAACACATCATCAAACCGGCGGCCGCAATCATCGACCGCCCAGTGGTGCAGCTTGCATTGCATCTGCCGTACCCGCCAGGCTGCCCTCGCAGGGTCAGGCCAGGCCTGTTCACCGATATTCATCAGCGTCTCCGTTGGATGCGTGCCGACTGCGTCAATTCGCTGGGGCCCTTCGCCATGCACGAGGCTTTCCCCCGCTCGGACTACTACGACCCCTCCGCCCCACCCGTGTGGCCATCGGCTGACGATGCGCCAACCGAACCCGCCGCCTCTGGCTGAGCGCAACATCTCGGGAGCCTCACGGTGGTTCCCACGTTCACTGCAAACCGATCGGCAGGTGAGGCCGCCCAGCTATGCCCCTGCGATATCGCCACGGTTACGCCGCAGGCTTTCACCGTGGCCTCCGAAATGAGCGACCTAAACCCACCCGAAGTTGCCAACACCGAGGTGTTGGTGCGCATCGCAGACCAGCCCGAATCCACCGGGTTAGAGCTGGCGGGAGACTGAAGAGGCGTTAGAACACTGGTTCCTCTCCTACGCCTTCCTGCCTTGCTTGCCGGGCTCGGGCCATCCAGTAGTACTGGACCGTCCCGGCGTTGTCGGGGCTGCTTGCCACCCTCACCGACATCTCTCAGATCAGGCCGCCCCCAGCTTCGTTACGCTGCTGCGACAGCACAACGGCGAAGGTCTTCCACCTCCACTCGGTTACACAGTGCCTCGTGGCCCACCAAATCACCTTCCCAGTTTCCCGGCACTGCACGGCAGCGACCTCGGCGGGACGCTCGTCGATGTAGATCGGCTGCCGGATCCGCGGCGCCGGCGACCGGCGCCGTCCGCCCTTGCGGGCCTTACGCCCGGTCTGCAGACTGATTAGCTCCCTGGCCAGGGTGGGAACCGGTTGGGCGTAGACCACCGCTAGATCGCCTCAGCAGACACCCGACAAGCATGATCGCCCGGGTAAACAACGGCAACCGGCCAGCGATCGAGGCCGGGGACCAACCATCACACAGCCGCGGCGACCGCTCGACGGCGAACATCTTCGGCCGCCCCCGCGCCACCGACGCCGCCTGCTCGGCGACCACGGCCCGATATTCCTCGCGCCCGCCGTGACGGCCGACCTCACGCGAGACCACCCAACAATCACGACCGATCCGCAAACCGATCTCCCTGTATTGCACAGACTCGACCAAACCGCGGGAAATTTCCTCCCGATCAGCCAACATCAACATCGTGCGCACAGCGGGCACCCTGTCCCACCCGACCACCAACATCAAATGCTCCAACCCACTGAACCCAAGGATTCGTTTGGTGTGAGCGGTATCTAGCTGATACGGTCGGATTACATAAAACTTATATCGGCAACATTGAGCTTGGTAAAAAAAGCGTGTCAGTAGATAACGCGGCGAAGATTGCGAAGGCACTTAAGGTCAGCTTATCGGAGTTGTTTAAGGGTTTGTAAACTGTTCGCGGTATACTTAAGAGTATGCTCAAACATATTACTTATACGTTCCCCAGCGATACGTTTGATAGCCAAAACTTTTTCAAGCAACTTATCGGATTGCTTTCGGAGCTTCCCAATGCGCGACTACACAAATATGGCAGCTTCATAATTACTCCGTCGCAGCCTTCGAACGCCCTTCCGATAACAGTCCTTTCACAATCAGGTACCCTGTTCCCTCAGATACATCTTGGCTCTAGCCAAGAGCTATCGCTAGGCGTTGGCAATTTGCGTATCAACCCCGATGTAGCCGCAAATTACGAAATTGACCATACTGGCATTGACCAGGCTCTAGCCAAGCAGGACTCGCTGGGGGAATATTTTGAACTTCACGCCTTGTCGCAAACAACATATCGGCTCCCGATGAGTGAGCTTGTCAAAAGACTCAGAGGTCATATCGTACGAATTGACCATACAGGGGTCAACGTACCGTCTGCGCTTATTTCGGGTGAGAGTTGGGTGCAATTCACGCACAATGTAGCTGGACAGGCAAATCTTTATAAGTATCCCACTACCGATATGTGGCCTTTTATACTGCCAGCAAAACAAGAGGAACACGAAACAGACATTACTCAGTTTCCAGCTGGACGGGAGCCAAAATTTGAACTGGTGTATGACACATATTCTTCCATTCCAACCATCCAAATAGATATTGAGACTGATCTTACACGCCCACAAGTGGAACAACTCTTCCCTGAGCCATATGGCATAAGTTTCCCTGACTTGGCTGATTTCTTCCGTACCGTATACGTCCAGCATTCATGGCCAGGACTCGCCATACGGTTTGATATCCGCTTTAAGTGCGACCAGCCCGGTGATTGGGAGACTGGCAAATGGCTCGTCAATGAGGATGGCCGGATAAGGCAGCTAGAGAACTTTACAGAAGCCGTTAAGATAATGGCCAGTACGCTGCCGATCAGTAATGAAGAACTGGTTAGACGAAGCAGGAAGTAGCTAAAAACTTTTTCGAGATGAGTGTTTAGAATATTGGGTCCATGAAGTATATAGGCGCGTTAAATTTCTTCTTCCTGTATATAATCTGAGTATGGCGAAGACTCTGGTGGACGTTGACGAGGACCTGCTCGGGCAGGCCGCCAGTGTATTGAAGACAAGCACTAAGCGAGAAACCATCAATAGCGCACTGCGTGAAGTGACTAGTCGGCAGGCTCGCCAAGACGAGCTATCGTGGTGGCGGGAGGATCCTTTGCCGGACCTTCGCAATACAGAGATCATGGAGCGGGCGTAGCGATAAATCCACGCTTCTGGCGGACAAAAGCGCGTTAGCGCGACCGCACCCGGTTCCTGTTCGGTACCGCGTGGAACTGTTCCGTAAGCGCTCATAACCTGGTACACGGCAGCGGTTCCTGGCGCGCTGCCCCGCTCAACCTCTCCGTGCGCCGACGCTCGTGAAACACTAGCCTTGTGGCAAACGTGGCCGGTGCTGACGGCGAGAACGGTTCGGCGCCGCCGATTCGTTTATTAGGAAGCTCGGATATCCGGGCTCTGCTGGCTCAACTAGGCAAGCGGCCGACAAAAACGCTGGGCCAAAATTTTGTGCACGATCCAAATACGATTCGGCGTGTGGTGTCGGCCGCTGATGTGCGAGCGGGCGAGTGTGTGCTGGAAGTCGGCCCGGGGTTGGGCTCACTCACCCTGGGCTTACTGGAGGTCGGTGCTGTTGTTGTCGCGGTAGAAATTGACTCCGCTTTGGCCGCCGAGCTGCCCGCAACAGTTGCTCGCCATGCTCCGCATGCGGCCGCGCGACTGGCAGTGATCAACGCCGATGCGATGCAGCCGCTGGTGCTCCCAACCGCTATGGCGCAGCCAAGCCGCCTGGTGGCAAATCTGCCGTATAACGTAGCGGTGCCAGTGCTGTTGAAGTTGCTGGAGGCGCTGCCGAGTTTGCAGGGCGGTTTGGTGATGGTGCAGGCCGAGGTGGCGCAGCGCATAGCTGCCGGGCCTGGTAGCCGGGTTTACGGATCACCGAGTGTGAAACTAGCCTGGTACGCGGCGGTAAGCCGGGCCGGATCGGTGCCTAGGTCGGTGTTTTGGCCGGCTCCGAACGTGGACTCTGAGCTTGTACGTTTCGTCTGTCGACCTGCACCAGAGTTGGAATCTGGCTTCCCAACCCGCACAGAGGTATTCACTGTGGTCGACGCCGCTTTTGCACAGCGCCGAAAAATGCTGCGTGCCGCGCTAGCGCCGCTGCTAGGCGGTCCTATACGGGCGGCCACAGTTTTGGATGCCGCCCATGTGAACCCCACAGCTCGGGGAGAAACATTAGCGCTGGCTGACTTTGTGCGCATCGCGGCGGCGGCGCGATTATGAAAGTCGTCGCTCCAGCCAAGCTCAATCTCTACCTTCAGGTGGGCGATGTTCGTGCGGATGGGTTCCACGAAGTACGTACTATTTTCTCCGACCTGTCGTTACACGATGAGTTGTGGGTTGCTCCCGCACCGGCGTTTCGGCTTTTGCTCACCGGGAACTACGCCGGTCACCTTGCCGCAGACACCAATAACCTCGCCGCCCGCGCCGCACGCGCGTTGGCGGTGTACTCCGGGGTTAGGCCCAATGTAGCGCTGACGCTGCGCAAGCAAATACCTGTTGCCGCGGGCTTGGGTGGCGGCAGTGCTGACGCCGCCGCAACGCTGCGGGCCTGCGATGCGCTGTGGCGGTTGCAGACGCCGACTGCTCAGCTGGCTGTGCTCGCCGCCCAGCTTGGTAGCGATGTTCCGTTCTGCCTGCAGGGCGGGGTAGCGGTCGGTGACGGCCGTGGCGAGCAACTGCGACCAGTGCTCGCGCCCCACGCGTTTCACTGGGTGCTGCTGCCTTCTGTGCGTCAGCTGTCGGCATCGGCGGTGTATGCGGAGCTGGATCGACTACGGCTAGCCGGCGGTAATCGGTTTAGCTCCGCGTCTGATGCCACGTTGTCGGCTGCGCTGGCCGCAGTGAAATCGGGAGATCCATCGCGATTGGCACGCGTGCTGCGCAACGACTTAGCGCCAGCCGCGCTATCGCTGCTGCCAGAGCTTGCGCAGACGCTCGCCACGGGTGCCGCAGCCGGAGCGTTGGCCGAAATCGTTTGTGGCTCTGGTCCAACCTGCGCGCTGCTAGCTGCGGATGCTGGACATGCCGCGGAGCTTGCTGACGCCCTGGGGGGCACCCAGGCGAGCGGACTGTATGCGACTCCGCTGGTCGTTCGTAGCGGTGTTCATGCGGAGCCGCTGAGCTGAACATGGGCGACGCGGCTTCTATTGACTACCCAGCGGCACCTACCCGCTTGCCGTCCCCGGCGACGCTGTGTGGAGAATCATGGCTAGGCGTATCCGTTGCTGACGAAAGAGCTCTGTATCCATGTCGCATCTGCCGGCTAATCATCAACTCCGTGGCCTATACCGAACGGTGGCGTTTTTAATCGCGATCGGACTCATGGTTCTTGGCGTCATTGGGTACCTGAGCAGCAAGGACCAGCCGGTCTTCTCGCGCCAACCGCAACGGGTACTCGGACTCACTGTAAATCCGGCGTTTGCCATGCTCGTGCTCGTGGTTGGTGTGATAGTGCTGGTGGGCGTGCTGATTGGGCACAATGTTGACGTGCGGCTCAACATCGCCGTCGGAACTGTACTGCTGTTGGTCGCCACTGCGGCGCTGGCACTGCTGCGCACAGAAAGTAATGTGCTGGCGTTCTCGGTGACTAACGTAAATGTGTTCTACGTGGTCGGTTTACTGCTGATCACCGCGGGGCTGTACAGCTCCACCACACCCGCGGTGCGGACCAGGTAGGCCATACTCAATCGCGCGGCTTCTGCTCGATCCGCAGCGTAGGTTTGGCTTTCAAGCCTGACAGTCCATTCCAGGCGAGGTTGATCAAATGCGCGGCGACCTCGCGGTTTTTGGGCGTGCGTGCTTCTAGCCACCACTGGCCGCTGTGCGCTACCATCCCCACCAGCGCCTGTGTATACAGTCCGGCGAGCTTTGCTTCAAAGCCGCGGGACTTGAACTCTGCTCCTAAAATGTGCTCCACCTGGCTGGC
>JBBSOC010000012.1:0-40121 GCA_038260095.1 Mycobacteriales bacterium
ACCACGTAGTTAGGATCACCGGAGTACGCCCTCGTAGCTCAGGGGAAGAGCATCGGTTTCCTAAACCGTGTGTCGCAGGTTCGAATCCTGCCGGGGGCACCAAAGTGGTCTTATTCGAACCACGGCCAGCCAGCTGCGCCGTGGAGTGGCTGCCTATGTGCCGTCGGCGGCGGCCATGCTGCGCTTTCGGCATCGAGGACGAACTGACACAGGTCGAGTTCGGCCGGAAGCTGACCATAACCATTAAGACGTTCGACTCGCTGCCACAGCGAGACAAGAAGTCGCTACAGGACGAGGCCGAGCGGGTCTCGCCGCTACGAGGCGCGTCGTCCGTGGACGTCGACTTCGCCACATACTGACGCTTCTCGCCACGAATCAGCTGTTTGAACGGGCGCTCGAATAGCCCCAGGCGTTGAGGATATCCGCGACCACCTTGCCTAGTGTGAAACACAGTCCTCCAAAGTTAGGTACAGCGGTTCGAATCCGATTAGGGCACAACTGCTCGATCACAGCGTGACGCTATATGTCAGCCACCGCTTCAAGCACCTGCAGCCATGCCGCCGACAACGGATCGTGTTCGCTGAACAAAGCATCCGGGCTACATCGACTGGTGAACGTGCACTTCGACGAGTTGATTTATCACGTTGGAGGGAGACATCGACCGCACTCAAGGCACTTGATGAATCCTTCAGACTCGACCATAGGTCGACCATCCGCCGGGCAATGCCACGTGCCGCCCACTCCAAACGAAGTGAACCGCCGCAGGAGGCGCCAGCTACGGCAGACCAGCCTAGCTTCATCGTTGGCATATGTGTAGTCTTAGACACTACGGAGGTGACATTCATGCCTACTCGGGTCGCTGCACGAGTGCCTCCTGAGCTGTTGCTGCACGGCCGGGTACTCCGGCCCGTTGACGCCGAACACATTTACAGCAATCCTCGGGCCGAGTTCGCCCGTCTGGAACAAGCAGGAGCTCTCCACCGGCTCGCACCCGGACTCTTCGCCGCCGTCCCGGACGATCGCGTGGGCAAGGAGTGGCGGCCGCCGTTAGAGGCCGTAGCGCTCGGCGCCGCGGGCACGGGCGGCCACGCGGCGACCAGCGCTCTGATGGGCATCAGCGCGGCCCGCATCCACGGCGCCATCCCGCGCGCCCTCAATGGCGCGGTCGTCGCCGTGAAGCGCCACCGAAACGCTCTACAACTCACCGACCGCAAAGCCACGGTGCTCTTCGTCCGCCGCGACGTCGCACGCCTCGACGTCCAGCGCCACAGGACCGAACTCGGCCAAGGCTGGATCACCACTATTGAGCAGACTCTGCTTGACCTCATCGCCCGTCCCGAACTCGGTGACCTCCCAGACGCCGCGCGAGAAGCCGTGGCGGCCTTAATCCCGCGCGCGGACATGGCGCTACTCCGCGACCTCGCAGCCCAGCAACGCCGGCGCCGCGCGCTCGACGACGCGCTTGACGCTCACGGGGCAGCCTGACGTGCTCGAACCGACCGAACTACAGGACGTCACCGCCGCCTTCGGCGTCTACGAGGACCAGGTTCTGCGGGACCACCTGATCTCCCACCTGCTCGCCGCTATCAGCGCGGAGGCCGCGCATGAAGTCGTGTTCTTCGGCGGCACGGCACTGGCCCGCAGTGCACTTTGTGATGTCTCAAGACAATGGATTTCCCAGAAAATCCGATACACCTCACTCAGCTGATGCGACAACAAACAACGCTCTTTTATTAGATGAGTGTCGATGGCGTAGGCCACCGAGTGAGCAAGTCGTCGACAAAAGCTTGCATCTCTGCGAATCGTCGCTGCATCGGAGGATACGGGAAATGAACGTGATGGCGGACGTATCGACGCCGCGCTGTCATCGGTACTCAACTCGGACTCGCGGTCCCAGCGTTGCGAAGAACCCAATCCGCAAATTCACGACCAGACCATGTCGCCACTTCACCCTCAAGGTTGCGCCGCTTCGACGAGCTGGGGCGGGCAGCCCTCCTCGCGGAAGTTGACGAGACCGTCGTGCCCGCGCACGATCGCGATGAATCGGTCGACGTCGTCCAGCGCGCTCATCTGGCGTCTCCATCCCGGTCAGCCACCGCAGCCGCCTTCGAGGAATCTGTATTCTACGGCCAAAGCTCGCCCTCGTAGGCTACGGCGGCCCTATTGTTGTGGAAACCCAGTTCGAGGAGGTCATTGTGGCCGTTGCGGATGCCCTACAGCGGGCGAGAATGCTTACTGAACTGGGCCGCTACGACGACGCCGCTCCGATGGTGGCCCAGGCACTCGCCGAGGAGCCGGACAACGAGGAGGGGCTCTCCCTCCTCGCCCAGGGACAGCTCGCCAGGAAACGCTACGAGGATGCCGCCGCCACGACCGAGCAACAGCTCCACGCCCACCCCCACAGCGTGCGCGGGCTGTTGAGGATGGCTGCGATTCACCGGCTGCTGCGCCGCACCAGGGACGGTGTGCCGTTCGCTCGTCGGGCGGTCGAGCTCTATCCGGACAACGCGAGCTGTCTGGTGACCCTGGCTGATGTCCTTAAGGACATCTCGCCCGGCTCTGCCGAGGCTCTGACGCTGGTCGAGAACGCGATCGCGATCGACCCGGACTATGCCGAGGCTTACCTGGTGGCTGGCGAGATCCATCTCAATGTGACCCAATACCTGGAGGCGGAACGCTGGACACTGCGGGCACTCAAGATCAAGCCGGATGACCCGTGGGCGATCCTGCAACTTGGCCTGGTACGGGCGGGGCTCGGCCGGTTCGAGGAATCGCGAGATGACGTGATGGCGGCGTTGCGGACAGATTCGGGTTCCGGCGTTATCCGGCAGGTGATCGAATATGTGGAGTGCCGTGCGATTCCCGATCATTTCGCCGAGATTTACCGGATGGCACTGGACGCCAGCGGTCTGCCCGATCTGAGCTATCCAGGCGCCGCCGGAGACGATCCAGAGCTGCTCGCAGAACAGGGCAAACTGGCTTATCGGATGAACTCGGCGTACTCCAACCCGGAGGGCCAGAAACGAGCCGGTGAACTCGCCGACACCGTTCTCGCCGCGGACCCGAACAATCAGGACGCCCGGTACGTACGGTCGAGAGCGCTGAGTGACACCGAGCGGTACGCCGAGGCCCTGCCGCTGGCTGAGCAGCTGCACTCGGAGGGGTATCCGCATGCCGATGATGCACTGGTAGTGGCGCAGACGGGGATTGGAAACTACTCCGGGGCGCTCGTCAACATTCGGCGAGTTCGGCGCGAAAAACCCGAATCAGCGATGTACCTGCGGGTGGAGGCCCAATGCCTCAGACACCTGGAGCGCTACGACGAAGCGTTGCAGTCAGCGCTGCGGGCGGCAGAACTCGCCCCCTCCGCAGTTCAGGTGCAGCTCCAGCTCGGCCTGGCCGCAAAGTCCGCTGGTGATCGGGCCATGGCGGAACAGGCCTTGCACATGGCGATGAAACATACTCCAGATGACGGTGAACCTGCCGCCGAGTTGGCGCTGTTGTGCACTGAGGCCGATCGCTGGCCGGAGGCTGAGTCCTTGATGGCCACGCTGAGCCTGGACATGCCTGATGTGCGGCAGCTGATCCGGCCATGCATTGGGCTTGCCAACGCGTGCCTGATGCGCGCCGCGCCATCGCTGGAGGCCGTGGACGAGGATGCCCCCGATGCGGCGCTCCTCGATGAGGGGGCGCACTGGCTGAATCTATCCCTCGACATGTACGCGATAGCGGCTCACGGCTGCTTCAAAGGCGAGGTGGACTTCTCCACCATGATGGCCGGAGCACTCACCGTTCTGCACAAGATATGCGCACCGGAGGACTCGAATTTCGCCCGGGTCGTTCGTCGATGGGATGCGATGGTGGACTCCTGGAGGTTCGAATGACCGGCGCGGCTCTGGACGGCACTGCCCAACGGACGGTTGACACAGACGGGAACCGCGACGTGCCTACAGCCCCGAACAGATCTCAGCCTTATTCGCCGATGGTGCTGTCTTGTGCGTGAGAAGAGCGCAACACGTCAGCCACCGCTTCAAGCACCTGTGGCCATGCCGCCGACAGCGGGTCGATCAGACTGAAGTGATCAGCCCCCGGCAGGATGCGCAGCTCAACGGGATCGCCAGCGGCTCGCGCGGCCGTGGCGTAGGCGCGGCTCACCTCGACGGGGACCGTGTCATCCAGATCGCCGTGGACCAGGATAGTGCGGATTCCGGTCGGAACAAGACGCATCGGATCGGCAACGGCATACCGTTCCGGCTGGGTGTCGGGCGTGCCGCCGAGCAACGAGTTGACCGCGTCCGAGCCCAGCCGCAGTCGTGCGGCAAGCCCCAAGTCGCAGACACCTGCCAACGACACCACCCCTGCTAACGGCATCGGCTCGTCGCGCCGCCAACGGCTACCCGGCGGCTGCCGATGTCTCGCCGCGGCCCACAACGCTAGATGCGCACCCGCGGAGTGGCCGAGCAGCACGAGACGATCACTATCGACTAGACCGCCAAAGAAGTGCGGGACAGCGTCCAGCCCTGCCGCAATATCGTCGAACGTACTCGGCCAACCGTCGCCCGGCTTAACAACGCGACGGTATTCGAGGGTACACACCGCGTACCCCTGTGTGGCCAGGGCCGCGCACATGGGTTTAGCGTGCGCGCGGTCATGCCTGGCTCGCCAGAAGCCACCGTGCAACATGACCACAAGCGCATGAGGGCCGACTGAGGCAGGAAGCCACAGATCCGCGATCTGATCGGGGTGTGGACCGTAGCGGACGGTTCGGTCTGGGCGAGTGGCCGGTCGCCTCAGCAGGTCATCCGGGTCTGCCACGTTTGGACCCTAGCAGCTGGCTCGCCGCTCTTGTCGCAGTTGATTCGGTCATTTGCCCGAGCTACGGAGGCTCGGGGAGTACCCTTTGGCTGATCGGCAGCTCGATCAGGAGAAGGCCATGAAGTACGACATATTCTTCAGTTTTTCTCGGATGGAAATTGATGGTTATCTTCCGTCTGAGGCTGAGATCTTCGGTAACCTCGTCGATCAAATCAAAGCCGCCGACGACTGTGATTTCGAAACCGCATGGGTTGGCGAAGCGCACTTCGCGTTGCGCGAGGAACAGCAGAAAAACGTTCCTCTCCTACCCCACTTTCGTGGCGAGGTCTGCCTCAACACCGATATTCTGCAGCTTGCGCATTACGTGTATCCGCGCACTCGACGCATTCAGATGGGTTCGGCGATCCGCAATATTCTCTGCAACGGAGGGCCCATTGCACATGCCGAAGCCATCCGGACCTTCCTTACGTTGCACGGCCTTACCGAGCAAGAGGGTCGTCTAATCCATATCGGGTTTGGAACTGGTCGCTTCGAATTCGCTAACGCCCCGTTTGGAGTGCGGCCACGCAACGCAATCGAGGAGGCCGCGTGGCCGGTCGTGCGGGGCCTCGCCATGAGGCAAGGTGCCGAGATTTTTCTCCGATTGCTGCGCGGAGACGCCTTGTCTTCCCAGGACATCGCTGCTCAACGGCTCAGCCGGCCCCAGTTCCGGACAGAGGAGGCCTGGCAGCACGTCCTGGCAGCGGGTGGCGAGGAAGGGCAGCCGATTCCACCGTTCTGGACCTTCGATCGGCTCAGGATCATTCCTGAGGAGGCTCCCCTGGAGTTGCTGCGTTTGACCTTGGGATCCCACGACCCGCAGTTGCAGAAGCTGGCGAACTGGTTCTATCCCGTGCGGGTCTTCAACCTGTCGGTCACGCCGCGCAAGGTGTTGGAGGAAACACATCAGCGGATGCGGGAGTGCTACCACCCGGCTGGCGGCCCCTGGCGTCGGGATTACCTTCCTCGCACGGTGATGGTGTTCGTCGAAGCCGATTCCGGACTGACCCCTACCGAGCAGTCACGCCGAGCGGAAGCCCGCGCGGAGGCAGCCATCCGGGCCTACCAGCACGCCATGGAAGGCACTATCGACGAAGAGAAGGTTGCCAACGGTATGTCGAACGCGGTCTTTGGTAATCCTGAGCAGGTTGCCAGCATGATTGCCTCTCGGTTCCATCCGGATGACCGAATAATGGCGTGGTTCGATTTCAACGACAACGACAGCGAGCGGGTCATCCGAGGAATGCGCGCCTTCAAGGCTCATGTGGTTCCGCTCCTGGAGCGCACCCATGCGGGCGGCTGAGCCTCCTCCTTCTGACCAGCCGTCTCCTATCGTCGTGGTGGGCGGAGGCATGGTCGGGCCCGTCGTCGCTATTTACCTTGCCCGGCGCTTCGGTGGCGTCACCCTGCTGGAGCGCCAGAGCGCTCCAGCCCCAGCCGATCCTGTCCCGAGCGGCCGGTCCCTCCATGTCGTTATATCCGCGCGGGGATGGCACGCCCTTCGCGATCTGGGGGTAGAAGAACAGGTTCTCACGATCAGTCTTCCACTGCGGGGACGCCTCGAACACAGCTTGTTCGGTGAGCTCACCGAACAAGCATATGGCCGGCAGGGTCAGGAGATCTGGTGCGTCGAACGGTCCCGCCTCAACCGCCTGCTGATGGACGCCGCGGCAGCCACCCCCGGTGTGCGGGTGGGCCATGGTGCCCGCGTTCTCGCGGTCGAGCCTGACGTGCCCGCGGTTCTTGTGGAAGGCTTACCCGGCACAGAAGGCATAGAAAGCACAGCCGGGCGGGCTCGCTTGATATGCGAGCGAGTGATCGGTTGCGATGGCGCGTTCTCGCGAGTCCGAGAAGCCTTAACCGACCGCCGCGATCAGGTCCAGATGAGCACGCTCGGCCTGGGGTACAAGGAGATCCGCATTCCGGCCAGATCTGATGGAGGCTGGCCGCTCCCTCACCAGTTCTTCCACATTTGGCCACGGAGCCGTTTACTCTTTTCCGCGTTCCCCAACCCGACGGGAGATTTCACCGGCTCACTGTTTCTGCCGTTGCACGGCAACGACATCAGCTTCGAGACGATCAAGACAGGTAGGGATGCCGTTGCTGTGTTCGAGCGGCTTTTTCCCGACGTTGTCGGCCGAATCCCCGACCTCGCTGAACAATACGAGAGCCACCCGGTGAACTCCATCGTCACGATGAGCTGCGATCGTTGGATATGGCGCGACAAGGTCGCTTTGGTCGGTGACTCGGCACACGCCATGGCCCCTTTCATGGGGCAGGGAATGAACTGCGGTTTCGAGGACGCGAGAATTCTCGACGAGTGTTTGGCTCGAGCCGGCGAGCCCGCTGATTGGGCTACTGCCTTTGCCA
This sequence comes from Mycobacteriales bacterium, assembly GCA_038260095.1. Taxonomy (GTDB): domain Bacteria; phylum Actinomycetota; class Actinomycetes; order Mycobacteriales; family QHCE01; genus QHCE01. Next base: position 7,225 of record JBBSOC010000012.1, read on the forward strand.
CATACGAGCGTTGGCGCAAACCCCACTCCGACGCCATCGCTGAAATTTCCATCCAGCATTATCAGCACTTGGCATCGCCCACTACTACGGCTACCGCCCAGGACGTGTTACGTCAACGCGTGGTTGGGCGACTTTACGACGTGTTTCCCCACGAACTCACACCGCTGTATGAACGGTGTGCCTTCACCGAGGAGCCCTACGCGGAGGCGTTGCGACAGCATCTGGCAACCGAGCGACTTGTCGATGACGTGCTGATCGGGCGCGACGGCAATGCCTTGCTGGAGATGCCGCGGAATGAGTTCGTCGATGTAGTCAATCATTTCCGACGGAGAACGTAGCTCTACGGCGGAGGGGGTGAACCATGGTAAAACGTACGCTATCTCTGGACGGGCTCACAGGGCCCGTTACGCTCCATCTTCAATCGTTTGGAGCATTCGAGGGAACCGTGAGGATCTTCGCTGATCCGGCCACCACATATCCAGAGTTTACTTTCCGGACAAGCCCGGAGTTTCAAAAACCTATTCTCGATACCCATAATGGACACGTTTACCTCACCCTTCCGGGCGCCTGCGCCTGTAGTGGACCAAGGACCTGCGGACGAGCAGCCCAAGGAAGAGGAATTCTGGATGACCGCTTACCTACCCGCAGGCTCCAGCGTCATAGCAAAACTCAGAGAACCAATAATGGTGTTCGATGGTCCCCTCAACAAGATAAACGTCTCATTGCTTAACGGTCAGCTCGGAATATTCGGACCATTTAACGAAGCTGATGCCCACGCTACCTACGGCGCAATCTACGTCCAAGAAGCCCGCGTGGCAGTATTCTGACGGCAAGCACCGGCGACGCCGAAATCGATGTGGCAAGTCACTGCGGCCGAGGAGACCTCACCAGCGTCTCTGGAAACGTGCGCGTAGACAGAGCTGATCCTGAGCCGCCTGCTGATACAACCACGCCGACTCTGCGAATAGCGACCATGACCGGGGACGTGACCTACACTCCGGCAAGCACTGAGGCCGCCCGTAGGATCAGTGTCAGGCCCACGTACGGAACAGTTAACGGGGAATATTCCGCGCAGTCGCCTCCTCCCCGGCGGTCGGCTCCGTCTATGCCGCATCCTGGCTCGACGACGCCGCCCACCGGAACGGCCCGGCCTGATTCACGCAAGCCGCCTGGTCCCAGCCCGTACCGGTGACGCTCCACAAGCTGGCGTCCCTGCGTCACGGCTCCTCGGGTCGGTTGTCGTCGCGCCCCCGTCCGCCATCTTGATCCTTCGCGCGTGATCGTGCCGCCAACAGCTCCGGGAAAAACCTCTTCGGCAACGTCTTATTGAGGTAACCGGCCCCGGTTGTCCCCCCGGTCCCTCTACTGGTACCGATCATCCGCTCTACCAGGCGCACGTGGCGGCTACGCCAGAGCGCGAATGCCTCGTCATGAGAGATCATCGCCTCGGACAACTCGAACAGCTCTTTATATCGCTGTCGTTGGCCAAACACATCTGTCAGCGTCTGGCAGCCACTGCGGGTGACCAGCTCCTGGAATGCGTTCCACATCGTAGGCTCGTGTCGCCGCCGCTCTAGTCGCAACGCATCCTCGGGACACGTCTTGGTGAGCTTGACCCAGCCGCCATCGCCCAGGCCAGATAGCAGTTCAATCTCCCGAAACTGAACCGAGTGGAACCCGCTCGCCGAGTTCAGCCGATCGCGGAACTCGAGGAAACCTTGGGAAGTCATGGTGTCCAGAATGTCGAACTGGGAGGTGAGCAGATTTTCTACCGTCGCAACGCGCAGTAGGAGCCGAGTGGCGTCAGGGGCGTTTCCCTCCCACATGCGCGAACGCGCCGCTTCGAGCTCGTAGAGAATGAGCCGGAACCACAATTCGAAGGTTTGGTGTGTCGTGATGAACAACGGCTCGTCGTGAGCCGAGCTGACAGGTTTTAGCAGGTTCAGCAGCTCACCGAGCCGTAGGTAACCCCGGTATGTCACTTCAGCGCCCGACGGCTCAGAATTGACGCTCATCAGTGCTCTCCGAACCGCTAGGGGTGTCACACTTAATCTAGATTACTCCAAATAATTCCCCCCTAAAGCACGTTCCAAGTGATCTGTTACAGGTCGCACCGTTTGATTCTTCTGATTCGCTGAGAGTTACTCCGTTCTTCGCGGCAGTCGCTGGGATGCCTGCCTATCCTCAGATGTGATCATGGAGCCGGCTACTCGCCAACGTCAGATGCTCTTCGCACTCGACCCGGCCGGCAGCCCGCTTGACTCCCTGCGCAGGCTCACCCCTGAACTGGCCGAACGCTACGCGGGCAAGGAAAGTAAAACAATTATCCGCGACGTAAACAAGCTGGTCGATCTCGGACTTGCTGAGAAGACCAGCGACCGCAAACTCCGGCCGCGAATGGAGCTGATCGAGGCCTTCATCCCTGGCCGGTTAGGCGCAGTGGGGTGAGCCCTTAATCCCAGCCTTTGCCGGCTGTTGGCCCAGAAATTAAGCGCCCGGTTCGTAACGATTGATCCGCATCGAAACGATCCCCTCATACATCGAGAATCAGCGAGACGTGAGGGAACATGACCGCGACGGCCAACTGGTATCCAGATCCTGAAAACCCAACTCAGTGGCGCTACTGGAATGGATTCGCATGGACCCAGCACCGGGCTCCACGGGTGCCCCCCTCGGTCTCCGCAGCCATTCCAGCTCCCACTGTAGCCCCTGTCGCCGTGGCGACTCCAGACCCAGCGACAGCTCCGCCTCCCGTGGTGACTTCGTTTCCTGTAGCAGCCGACTCGCCGTACATCGCCGATAGATCCCACGATCAGCCAGCAGTACCCAGGCCCGCCCCGGCGGGGGTGCCTAAAGTTCCGTTCTTCGGTGCCCGCGCTCTCGCCAAGGAGTCGGCAGCCGAGATCATAAAGCTTCGCGCCGACATGGAACGGCTGGGTCTGCTCGACATCATCGAACTCGAGCAGGAAAGGGAGAGGCTCACAGCCGCAGTCGAAGAGCAGCGCGCGACCTTAGATCAAGAAGCTGCCCAGCTCGGTAAACACCTGGGTGAGCTCCGAGAACAGGTCCTTGTCATAGAAGAGATCGCCATACTTCAGGAAGCCGGTATCTACGAGTATCGGCACCCCTTGAGCGATTCGATCGCCTATCGAGTGGAGCTTGCGAAGCTACAGGACAAGATCAAAACAATGGCACGTAAGAATGGCGGCGCCATTCAGTCGGCACAGGACTGGACTGTCAACGGATCTCAGGTCCAGGGTCGCAAAATGGTCAACGACTTTTCCAAGCTCATGCTGCGGGCGTACAACGCAGAAGCCGACAACCTGGTGCGTGGACTGAAACCTTACAAGCTCGAATCCGCCGAAGAACGGCTCGACAAGGTCGCCACCACCATTGCCAAGCTGGGGACCACAATGAGCATTGGCATCTCGCTTCCCTATCACCAATTACGCCTACGGGAACTCGCCCTGACCGCGGATTTCCAGGAAAAACTGGCAGCGGAAAAGGATCGGGAACGCGAGGAACGGGCCCGGCTGCGCGAGGAACACAAGGTTCAGCAAGAGATCGAGCGAGAACGCGAGCGGTTAGAAAAGGAACGGCAGCACTATGTCAATGCTTTGCGTGGCTTGACCGACGAACAGGCGAGGAAGCGTCTGGAGGATGGACTCAGAAAGGTCGAGAAATCTATCGATGACGTGGACTATCGGGCGGCGAACATCCGCGCCGGCTACGTCTACGTGATCTCCAATGTCGGCGCATTCGGCGATCGCATGATCAAGGTCGGCATGACCCGCCGTCTCGAACCCATGGAACGTGTCCGGGAACTTGGCGACGCATCCGTGCCGTTTAAGTTTGACGTGCACGCTTTGTTTTTCTCCGCCGACGCGGTCGGCATCGAAACCGAGATGCACAAGCGTCTCGCCGATCGCAGAGTGAACCGCGTCAATCTCCGACGGGAGTTCTTCCATGCCACCCCAGGTGAGGCCCGCAGCCACCTCAGTCAGCTGGCCGGGGAGCTCCTGACCTTCGAGGAGCAGCCCGAGGCCATCGAGTACCACCAGAGCATGAACGCTTCTCTAGCCTGAGCGGAGTCCATCGGCGTGCGGTTCAAGCGACGCTGCGCCGTAGTGCCTCGTAGGCGTAGCGGCTGAGGTTAGCTCCACCCGAGAAAACTTGGGCTCCATGGAAGTTACATGTAGTGTAGTTTTCGTGCAGCCTCGAGGGTTAGATCTTCTTTACGATGTCGCCGAGCCACAGGGGGGGTACTTCACTACACGCTTGGCGGCCACAACCGGAGTCTCCACCCGACTTCTCACCCATTACGCCGCTGCTGGAGACATCAAGCGAGTTGCGCACGGAGTGTATCGGCTAGAGCGGTTTCCAGCGCATCGTTTCGGTGACATGATCGCCGCGACCCTGTGGGCCGGTCCGGGTAGCGCGATCAGTCACGACAGCGCATTGGCGGTATATGAACTCGCCGGGGCGATGCCGGCGGTCATTCACATCACCGTGCCTCATCGGTTCCGAGGCAGACGCCCTGGAACCGTCATCCACCAGCAAGCCCTCACACCACGCGAGGTCACCGTATGGGACGACGTACCGGTTACTGTCATCGAGCGGACCATCGTCGACGTTGCCACCGGCATTGACCCCTCACTTGCCGCCGAAGCCGTGCAGCAGGCTCAGCAGCAAGGCCTGACCACCCGTGAGCGGCTCATCGCCTACGCTGACGCGCACCCGGACCACGCCGCGTTGCGCCGCATGCTCGAGCTTGACAAGGCTCGACTCAGGGCGGTGTAAATATGACAAGTCGATATCTGAAGCCGCAGGCACTGCGCAAAGCGCTAGAAGATCGCCTCAAGACCTACAGCCGCGAATCTGGCCTGCCCTTGGATCGGCTCCGCAAAGAGGCCGCCTTCCAACGTCTGCTCGCCCGAATCGCCGCAGTCGCCCCAACTGGCAGCTGGGCTCTCAAAGGCGGCCAAGCTATGATCGCCCGCAGCGGCAACCATGCCCGAGCTACAGCTGATGCCGACGCAACCTGGCGAGCCGCAACCGTCCAGCTCCAGGCAACCCTGGCCGCCGCCGCAGCGCTCAACCTCGATGACCATTTTCAGTTCCTCATCGCCCCACCAACCAGTATGCGCGGCGAAGGGCCTGACGGCGCCGTCCGATTCGGCGTCCAAGCCCGCCTCGCCGGTCGGCTGTTCGAACCGCTGCGCCTTGACATCAACCTGGCCCCGGACGACCCCAGACCCATCGAGCAGTTGTCGTTGCGCAACTTCTTCGACTTTCTTGAACTGCCCACTGTCGTCGTCCCGGCAATCAGCCCTGGGCAGCAACTCGCTGAAAAACTCCACGCCTACACCCGCGACTACGGCCTACACGAAAACACGAGAGCTAAAGATCTCTACGACATGCTTCTCATAGCCGCCGATTTGACGATTCCCACTCTCGGTGACCTCGTCGACGCCTGTGCAACGACTTTTGCATTCCGCGAGACCCCATGGCCTCCGCAACGTCTCAACCCACCACCGCTTACCTGGATCGGACCGTGGGCCGGCTTCGTCCGTGACTACGGCACCAGATTCTTGACCCTCGACAGTGCATATCAAGCACTCACCGCGTTCTGGCGGCCAGCACTCAGCTTCACAGAACCCGCCGACAGCAGCTGGGATAGCACTACTTGGACCTGGTCCTCTTCCGGCCATGTCGGCTGAACTTCCACCGGGCGAGGTTAAAAGAACTGCAGATGCCGTACTGCAAGCGCAAGGGAACCACCACCTGGCACTGGCGCCGGAGTCATCGGCGTGCGGTTCAAGCGACGCTGCGCCGTAGTGCCTCGTAGGCGTAGCGGCGGGCGGCTGAGGTTAGCTCAGATTTGAAGACGTCGTCGTCGCTGAACCGCTGCAGGACTACGGTGTTGTCCTCAATTCGTGCGATCAGTTTGTCCTCGAACACGCCGTCGAAGACGTGCCCGAAGTCCTCCTCGTTGTTGGCAAACGCCGCCGCTTTCACCTTTGGAGCAGTCATTGCGTCGCGTGCGGAATTTACGACCAGGTCGCCGTCGCCGAGGTTGACGCCGAACTTCTCGTTGAGCCCTTCGATCAGCTCCGACAGGGGCACCTGGCCTGGCTCGGTGCGGCTACCAGCGCCGTCACCGGTGAATCCGGTCAGCAGCTGTTCGCCTTGCGGCGTGAGACGCACGTCGTGCTCGCCGGTGCGGGTGATGCGCAGGTGGGTGAGGTCGACCTGCCCGAGGTCGACGCCGGGGTCTTCACGCCGCGGCAGTCGATTGAGTAGGTGGCGCCCGTAGAGGTAGAGCCGTTCCAGCTCGGGATCGACGTAGGGAACGACCTGAGACAAGAAGCCATACATGCGGGTGTAGTCCCGCAGCGCGGAGCGGAACTCCTCTGCCGCGTCCGAATCGTCGTCCATCAGCGCCGCGAAGCGGTCCCGAGCCGGATCGGTGAAGCGGTAAAGATCAGCGTGGGCGCGCTGCCACTGCGCATCAGTGATCGCGCTCTGCTCAGCATGCAGGTAGGCGGCTACGAAAGCGTCCATCTCGGAATCGATGAGCAGCGCCGAGTCCATCACCGCCCGCTGTGCGGCGTAGAGCAGGTTGGGGTCGGTCGGAGCAGCGATCGCACTCTCGTAGAACGGTGCGAACGCGTCCTTGATCTCCTCGGCCTCATTGGCGAAGTCGATCACGAACAGGTCTTCCTGGCTTTTGCGCGGATGGGTCCGGTTGAGTCGTGAGAGAGTCTGCACGGCGGCAACACCCTCCAGCTTCTTGTCCACGTACATCGTGGTGAGCAGCGGCTGATCGAACCCGGTCTGATATTTGTCGGCTACCACGAGAATTCGATACTCAGGCTGTGGGTTCGCCGCGGCGGATGGATCGTCGGCTTTGGTGTAACCGAATTTCTGGGGCAGAGCGGATTCGCTGAAGCCGTTGATGCCCGGCTCGGTGACCTTGTCTTCGGGGTTCCTATCGACTTCCAGCTCGCCGGAGAACGCCACCAGCACGCCGCAGTCGTGGTAGCCGCGGACCTGCGCGTATGCCTTGATCTTGCGGTACAGCTTCACGGCGTGCTCACGGGAGCGGGTAACGACCAGCGCCTTCGCGCGACCGTCGAGTTTGGCCGCAACTTTGTCATGGAAGTGTTCAACGATGATCTCGGCCCGTTGTTCAAGGCTGGCTGGGCTGAGCACCGCGAACCGCGCGAGCTGCGCGCTGGCCTTGCGTTCGTCGACTTCCCGGTCATCGGGGTTCCCATTGGCAAGCTTCCAGTATGTCTTGTAGGTGACATAGTTGCGCAGCACTTCGAGGATGAAGCCCTCATCGATGGCTTGGCGCATCGAGTAGATGTGGAATGCCTGAAGGTTTCCGGTGACCGGATGGGGTGTACCGAACAGCTCCAGCGTTTTCGCTTTCGGTGTTGCGGTGAACGCGAAGTACGATAGCGTGTCGTGCTTGCCTCTGGCGAGCGCGGAGGCGGTGAGCAGGTCGTCGTTGTCAGTAATGTCGTCGGTGCCGAGCTTGAGCAGTACTTTTTTCAGGGCCGCCGACGATTCACCGGATTGCGAGGAGTGCGCCTCGTCCACGATGAGCGCGAACTTTTTGCCGCGCAGGTCGGTTACTTTGTCCAGGACGTGCGGGAAGGTCTGTAGCGTGACGATGAGGATCTTGGTGGTTTCTCCGGACAGCGCATCGGCGACTTGATCGGACTTCGATCCCTCCGACTTCTCGCTGATCTTGCGGACAACACCGGAGCGATGCTCGAACTGGTAGATGGTGTCTTGTAGCTGCCGGTCCAGCACGGACCGGTCGGTGATCACGATGACCTTGTTGAATACCGGCTCGTTCTCCGCGCTATGCAGGTTGGACAACCGGTGCGCGAGCCACGCAATGGTGTTGGACTTGCCGGAGCCCGCCGAGTGCTGGATGAGGTAGTTGTGTCCGGAGCCATGGTGTGCCGCGTGCTCGGTGAGCGCGCAGACAGCGTGCCACTGGTGGAAACGCGGGAAGATTGTCGGCAGTTCGTGCACGTTTTTCCTGCCGCCCGCTCTGCCACTGGAGCTGGCATCGGGGACCTTCTCCACGTGCAGGAACCGCCGGGTCAGGTCGAGCCACGCTTCGGGCTGCCACACTTGCTCCCACAGGTAGGAGGTGCGATAGCCGTCGTCGTGGGCGGCCGGGTTTCCGGCGCCACCGTCGATGCCGGGGCCGCTGGATCCGGTGTTGAACGGAAGGAAGCGCGTCTTCTCGCCGGCGAGCCGGGTGGTGATGAACACGAGCTCCGGATCGACCGCGAAGTGCACCAGTGTTCGGCGCGCGAACAGTAGCTCGCGTGGGTCACGATCACGGCGGTACTGGGCTTTGGCATGCTCGACGGTCTGGTTGGTGAGCGGGTTTTTCAGTTCGGCGGTGGCCACAGGGATGCCGTTGATGAAGAGCGCGAGGTCGAGGGATTTATCCGGGGCTTTGGTCGAATACCGCAGCTGACGGGTGACCGATAGTCGATTGTGGCGGTACTGCACCAGCGCGTCGTCGGCGAGTGTGTGCGCGGGGCTAAAGTAGACCAGCCGGATCAACACGCCCCGATCTTTTACTCCGTGCCGCAGCACATCGAGTACGCCACGGGCGTCGATCTCCCGCGCGAGGTGCTGTTGGAACCTTCGCTGAGTGGCGGCCTGATCACCGCCGTCGAAGTGCACCAGCTGCTTCCATTGCTCAATTTGGGTGGCACCGATGAACGTGAACAGCTGATCGGTGTCGAGCCCAAGTTTCCGGTCGTATCCGTCGGGCAACCCCTGGTGCCAGCCCGAGCCGAGCAACACCCGCTCGATCGCGTCTTCGAACGCGATCTCTTTGTGCACGCTCACGGCGTAAGCCCCCCTGTGTCGTCGGCGTGGCAGCTCTTGGCGAAACCAGGACAGCCATTCCCCGGCCTACCCAGTGCGATCAGCACCCCGGTCTCCGCGACATTGTGCTGTAACAGGTTTCGGCTCAGCTCATCGAGGATGTCCTGTGACCACAGCGGCTGGAATAGCCCCTCTTCCGCAACGGTCAGCAGCGTGTCACAAAGTAGAGGTTTGAACAGCACACATGTATCGAGGAGCACTCGAAACATCAGCCTGCGGCTTTCGAATGGTCCGGCAGCCGCTTGGCTACCGCGTCTTCGGGCAGGTCGTAAAGCCCGGCTTCTTCGGATACTCGCACCATCTCGTCAAGGCCAGCCGCGCGGGCGCGATGAGCTCGTGCTTGGTAGGCGAGCAGGTCACGTAGCCGGACCCGACGATGCCGGCCGGGTTTGTCGAAGGGAATCTCGCCGGCCTCCAGCAGCCGGACCAGGGTAGGGCGAGAGATCCCTAACAGGTCGGCGGCCTGGCTCGTGGTCAACACGGTGTGCTGGGGGGCGACAGTTATCGCTAATCCCTGCGAGAGCACGGCGGCGACATCCTTCAGAACCTCGTACAGTTCCTCTGGAAGCTCGATATGTGTGCCGTTGGCAGCCACGAGCGCCGGGCGACCTGGCACCGTCAGTGCCGCCAACGCCGTCAGTGCCGTCAGTGCCGTCAACAGATTGGCCATCCGCTGCCCCGACTCGGCGGGCATCACGGTTCGCTCAGTCAGGGTTGTGTTCATATATCAACAGTACGATTAAACGAACAAAACGAAAGAGATTTATTGAAATCCGTCCGCGAGCGCGGTGAGCACGGGACCATGAATGTTTGAAACTCAGAAACCGCCACTAGACCTCGATCCCCCGCGCCGTCGTGACATCAATCTGCCCAGTGACAGCTGCCGTGATCAGCGCTTGGCGGCGTTCTGTGAGGAGTTCGATCTCGCGTTCAAGCGCATTCACGGCACGCTGTTCCGAAGTTCCGTAGATCTCCATACCCCTCACGATCAACCGCTGGTTATGCAAGGACGGGAGCGGCAAATCTGCCGCCTTTACGATCTCTAAGTTGATCATCGCTCGCGTGGATCCGCGCGTTTCCAGCGACTGCTCCCCCCGTGGCGAGGACAGCACCATGGACAGATATCGCCCGAGGACTACGTTTTCATCAATACGCACACAGAAACACTTTCCTTTAACAATGGCCTCGCCGAGTGCTGGGGCGACGCATGCACGGCCGGCATGGTTCTTTGCGTCACCGAGCCCAGCAATAAGGACATCGCCCCTGCTCACCCGATGCTGGAGAAAGTTGCGGTACAGGTCGAGCGGAATCCGCGCCTGATTGACTGGTCGGTACTCATCGAACCCGATATTTCCGAGGCGCACTACCGCTGCACCCTCATCCGTGTAGTCGGAACTCGAAAAGGCGCTCCCAAAAGGCCCATCGATGATGGATCGGAGCATCCTCCTGACAGGAATATTCGGGGCTTGCGTGGCCTCAATCAAATCCTCAAGCAAGGACCAACGTCGGACGCTAACAAGTTCCACCATGCGTTTGCGCGAACTTACAAGCTTGGCGACGCGGCTACACTCGGCGTCGAGGAAGTCGGCGATGCGCCGCTGCTCCTCACGGGCGGGAACTGTCAGACAAATATTTGCATAACGTTCGGCATTGAAGTTTTGAATTGTGGACACAACCGCATCCGCGCGGATCGCGTTTTGAAACGGTTCTGACATGGCAGAGTACGCCAAGAACCTGGGGTCAACCTGAGGTAGCGGGCGAAAGCGTATTAAGTAACCGGCGAAAGTAGTAGGTTCCGCCAATTCCGGCACAAGCAGAGACCGCCCCAAGGTTCCGCTTCGTGACAGCAGGAGGTCACCAGTCTGCAGAATGAACCGAGGCTCCAAAGGGAGGTCTACGTGAACTCCGTCCGCCGCCGGGCTGAGACTACCCGACTCTGCAATGTCCGAAGTCCGAATTAAGCGAGTTCCCGAATCCATGTATTGCTCGGCAGACAAATTTAAACCGTATTGACCAGCGTCTGTACACAGATACTTGAGCCGCGTCGAATGCCAATTCACTCCACAACCTCCGACAGCAGCCGTTGAATCTCGGACTCCAGCTGCTTCAGCTCGGCGTCGATTTCGGCGAGCGGCCGGGGCGGGGTGTAGACGTAGAAGTGCCGGGTGAAGGGGATCTCGTACCCGATCTTGGTCTTGTCCCGATCCACCCAGGCATCAGGCACGTGCGGCAGCACCTCGCGTCGCAGGTACTCGTCGATGTCCTCACCCAAAGGCGCGTTTTCGTTGTCCCTCAGGTCCGGATCGGGCAGCGGATTCCCGGAGCGATCCGTCTGCGGCTCACCCTCCGGATCACTCACCGACACTGCCGCCCACAGTGCCTTATCCACCGCCGCGGGCAACGTTTCCAGACCGGCGAGTGCATTGGTGAGCGTTCCACGGAACGCGGCTCTACTGAACGACGGCGGCTGCCCGGCCAGCGGACGCAGCGCGTCCAGCAGCTTCTCTCGTGCCTCGTACTTAACCAACGGCTTCACCACCGAAAGCTCCGCGAGCACCTCGTCGGTGACCTCGAACCGCAGCCGCAGCGGCCGCTCCACCGTGATCCGCTGGTAGCCGAAGTCGGTGGTGGGAAAGACCTTCACCGTGGCGTGCCGCGGATGTTCCGGATCAGCGGCGGCGGCCAGCGCTTCCCCGTACAGCGCGGTCAGCTCGGCGATCTTGTCGTCAGGAATGAACTTCCGCTTGTCTCCCAGCGACTTGCGCATCTTCGCCCAGCGCTTCCGGGCGTCCAGCAGGATCACCTTGCCCTGGTGTGCGGCGTCCTTGCGATTCGTGAGGATCCAGAAGTACGTCGAAATCCCGGTGTTGTAGAAGAGCTGGTCGGGCAGCGCGACGACAGCCTCCAGCCACTCGTTCTCCAGGATCCAACGGCGAATCTCCGACTCCCCAGACCCGGCGGCACCGGTGAACAGCGGGGAACCGTTGAAGACGATCGCGATGCGGCTGCCGCCTTCGTCGGTGCGTTTCATGTGGGAGATCATGTGCTGCAGGAACAGCAGCGAACCGTCGTTGATCCGCGGCAGCCCCGCGCCGAATCGGCCGGCGTGTTTGAGCGCGGCCTCCCGCTCCACGTCGTCCTTAACTTTCTTCCACTCCACACCGAACGGCGGATTGGCCAGCAGGTAGTGAAACCGCACCCCGGCATGCTTATCGTGGCCGAACGAGTTGCCGAACTTGATGTTGTCGGCGTCCTCGCCTTTGATCATCAGGTCGGACTTGCAGATGGCGTACGACTCCGGGTTGAGCTCCTGGCCGTACACCTTCACCGTCGCGTGCGGGTTGTGTTCGAGAATGAACTCCTCAGCCGCGGTAAGCATGCCGCCGGTTCCGCAGGCCGGATCGAGCACGGTCTTCACCACACCAGGGGTGACCAAGTCCTCGGTGTCTGGCGCGAGCAGCAAGTTCACCATCAGCTTGATGACCTCGCGGGGCGTGAAATGCTCACCGGCGGTTTCGTTCGATTCTTCCGAGAACCTGCGAATCAACTCCTCGAACAGGTACCCCATCTGGTGGTTGTCCACCACCTCGGGCCGTAGGTCGATCTCGGCGAACTTGCTGCCCACCTGGTAGACGAGCCCGGCGTTGTCGAGTCTGCCCAGCTGACTGGCGAACTCGTAGGACTCGAAGATCTCCTGCGCATTGCGTGAAAACCCACCAACGTAGGCGGCCAGGTTACGGGCAACGTTGTCTTGGTCGCGGACCGATGCCTGAAAGTCGAGCCGGCTGGTGTTGTAGAAGCTCAGCTTCGCCGCGCGCTTGAGCGTCACGTCCATGTGGTGAATGCCCTGGCGCTCTCGTTTCGCCTTCTCCTGCAGCACGGCCTCGCGCGTCGGAGCGAGCACGCAGTCCAGCCGGCGCAGTACGGTGAACGGCAGGATGACTTTGCCGTATTCCGACCGCTTATAGTCGCCGCGCAGTAGGTCTGCCACAGACCAGATGAAGCTGGCAAGTTCCTGATGCTTACTACTCATGCTCGGGCTCTCACGTTCGTTATTGTCGTCCAGTCAACCCGCGTTACCTGTCGCTGCTCAACGTGTCTATGTTGCATCTTTACCCATCCAAGTCCTTGGCAGATGCTAGAGCGCCTACCGCGAGCCTGCCGGTGTGCGGTCGCGTCAGCTCCTGGCCGATCCTGGCCGAACTCCCCAGCCCGACCGCATGGTCTGGGCGGATCGCGTCGTATCGCAACTCGTAGCTCAATTATTGTGAAGCGTACTTCTACTGGTACCTATTCCCGCTCCGGAGGGCTAGACTGCTGCTATGACTTCCGCAGTGCCTCCGCAGACCCTAGGCGTTATTGAAGCGCGTGAGCGCCTTCCTCAGATCTTGGAGGAGTTTCGCCGCGGTTCCCAGGCTCCGGTTTTTATCGGTTCTCACCGCCGCACCGAAGCTGTGATAATCCCGGTAGGCAGCTACCAGCGGCAAGATGTAGCGAACCGCACCAAGGCTGCCGCGTCTGCCCTAGGTTCGATCCGAGCTGAGGGAGGTACACCAACACCTTCAGCTGCGGCGATTGTAGAGCAGTGGACTCGTGGCGAAATGTCCACTGAGGTGATGAAACAGCAAATATACGCGCTCCACCGCGTAATATGACCGGCGATCCGTATAGTGATCCGACTACTGGAGTTCTCCATAACAAACTGGGGATCGCGGACGAACACCAACTCCAGCAGGTCGAATACGACCTCAGCCTCGCTGAGATAGTCGACCTCGGTACGCAGCCCTTACCCGGCGGCTACGATCTCGAACATCTACAGGCTTTTCATCGCCGTATTTTTGGCAGAATCTATCCGTGGGCTGGCGAGATCCGGACCGTGGCCATCGCCAAGCTCGACCTATACTGCCTACCGCAGTACATCATGGGATACGCCACCGACCTGTTCGGCAAACTGGCCCGCACTGACAATTACCTGCGCGAGTTGAAACGTGAAACATTCCTTGATCGGCTCACGTACTACGTCGCTGAGGTATACGCCGTTCATCCGTTTCGCGAGGGAAACAGCCGCACGCTGCGCGCATTCTTCGCCCAGCTCGCGCACGATGCCGGCTGGGAATTGAACTGGAGCGGCCTCAATCAGCGGCGGAGTTTCGCGGCGTTAGCCGCTACGCTGCGCGGTGAAACCAAGCTAGTGGCGGAGCTACTCGATGACTGCCTGGAGTCGGCTTGAGCCACGCCGCCCAGAACCTTGGCGCTGTCACGCTCTCTGGCTACTTCACCACGCCACCTCATGTCATCAACTAATGTGGGCGAAACGCATTTTGCATCTGTCCTTTCCCGAGTTCAAATATTCGATAATGAACAACACTCAACTGATAAGCGTCTCTAAGCGGCTTTCGCTGTATTTGCGGCACGCGCCGGACCGCATCGGCCTGACCTTAAGCCCGGATGGCTGGGTCACGGTATCGGAGCTGCTTGCGGCGCTGGCCCGACACAACCTGGCCTTGACACGGGCAGAGCTCGACGAGGTTGTGGACGGCAACGATAAACAACGGTTCGCTTTCGACGCGACTGGCAACCGGATCCGCGCTAACCAAGGGCACAGTGTGCCCGTGGATCTCGACCTGCCGATAGCAGTGCCGCCCGCCGTGCTCTACCACGGCACAGTCGAGAAGTTCCTTACGGCCATCTGGCGTGACGGACTACGGCCGATGCGGCGGCGTCATGTTCATCTTTCCGCCACAGCGCAGACCGCTACTGCGGTGGGAGCCCGTCGTGGCACACCTGTGGTGCTGCAGGTAGATTCGGCGGCGATGGCCAAGGCTGGACACCAGTTCCGGGTTAGTGCCAATGGTGTATGGCTGGTCACGCACGTACCGCCGCATTACCTGTCGGCATGCGAACCCCACCGACTCAGTCCGCTATAGCCAGGTAGCAATAGAGGAAGCCTGAAGAATATGCCATCTCGGCGAATGATGAAATCCAAGATCCACCGAGCGTCGGTGACGGGATCCGAACTGCACTACGTAGGTTCGATCACCATAGATGCTGAGCTCATGAAGTGTGCTGACATCCTTGACAACGAGCAGGTGCAGGTGCTCGACATAGATAACGGCCAGCGATTTGAAACGTATGCAATTTCAGGAACGAGCGGGCAGATATGCGTCAATGGCGCGGCCGCGAGACTTGTTCAACCTGGCGACCGAGTCATCGTGTTGACGTACGGCGACTACAGCGAACTCGAACTCGCGACCTACGAACCGCTCGTCGTGCACGTCGATGACGACAACAAGCCCCTGTCGCCATAGACAACGCCGGCGGATTCCCACTCACAGCAGTGCCAGCCCGGCGATGCCGAGAATGTAAAGCGCAAGAACCGCGATCGAATCCAGACCCATGCGTAGAATCTGCCGCCGCGGGCGAAAAACCAGCCCGGCCATGTAGACAATAGTAAGTAGAGCACCCAGCGCCGTCAGATAGATATCGCTGCTGTGAGCCAGCGGAAGCACAGACGAGCCGGATAGCACAGTGGCAATCAAGAACAGCACCGGAAGGAAGGCGTTCCCGCCGAAGATGTCGCTGATAGCAAGCTGATAGTCACCGAGCCGGACCGAGGTAAGCCCGGTTGAGATCTCCGGGAGCGAGGTAGCCACAGCGAGCACGGTGGCGCCGAATAGCACACCCGATAGGCCCAGCCGCCCAAACAGCTCCTCGCCGCTGCGCTCAATCGTCACACCGGCGGCCAGAGTGGCCAGCGCCGCCACGGCAAAAATGGTTGCTGCGCGGCTGGTGCTCACGCCTTTCTGGGTTGCCTCCTTCTCCTTTTTCTTTTTCGAGTGCCCACGCGGTTGCTCCTGACTGCCTGGAGCGGCCCCGCTGCCGTGCCACGGCAGGCCGCGTGCAGCCCGACGGACAAGCATTAAGCCGATACCCCACAGGACTGCGATGAGTAACGCGCCCGGAGTGAGCCGTGCGAATATCAACGATTCCGGCAGCTGAGTTGACATCACCACGACGAGAAGCAACGCAACAACGAGTGCCCCTTCCAGCAACAGGACCAGCGAGGCGGCAAGATAGGTCAACGGCCGTCGGGGTCTCACGCCGAAGGCGTCCAGAGCTACCAGGACAACGGTTTGAATCGCGATCCCACCGAGGATGTTCCCAACCGCAACATCGAGGTCATGCGCCAGAGCCGCGCTGGAAACGATCGCAACCTCGGGGAGGTTGGTTGCCACCGCCAGTAAAATGGCCCCACCTAACGCCGATCCCAAGCGAAGCCGCTCAGCAATCACATCAGTGGTGTTTGCCAGTTTGATCCCAGCGAGCCAGATCACTGCCGCGGAGGCCAAGAAGATCGCCAACAAGGCCAAAGAGGGCAGCGACGCCACCAAGGACTCCTAAAAACGTAGCTAGGTTGAGGTGTAGCCGAAGCGTAGAGCAAATCCTCACATCAAAGACGGCAACTACGCGTTATCGTAGCCCGGCGTGCGACGTGGGTTACTGGAGCTACGCGCTCCCTCTGAGTCCGCGGAATCCTCGGAGCCTTCCACAAACAAGTCCAGCGAGCTGCCCGCAATACGGCGCACCGCATCGCGCATCTGGCGAATCTCAGTCTTGATGCGGTCGTGCTTTTCCTGGGACCCCGCCATTTCCATGGCCATCGCTTCACGCTGCTGCTCAGCATCAGACCGCGATTTCGCCAACAACGCATCGACCTCATCGCTGGTATGTCGGCGCAGCTCCTTGGATTCCCGATCAGCCTTCTCTCGCACCTCGGCGGCGTATTGCTCGGCCTCGATGCGAGCTCGCTCGGTACGAACCTCCACCTCCTTACGCCGTCGATCCGCCTGAGACTCCGCATCACGTTGCAGCTTCTCCGCCTGCTCACGTGCATCCTTTACCAACTGGTGTGCCGCTTTGGTCTGACCGGCCAGGTCCTTCTCCAGAGCTGCCCTACGCTCCGCCTCAGCTTTCTCGATCTGCCCACGATGCTCCGCGAGTTCTCGATCCGCACGTTGACGCGCCTCAGCAACCTCATCGTCGAGCAGCGAAAGGATGCGCTCAACGCGAGCACCCAGATGGCGATATGACGGCTCCCCCACAACGGGAGCGGAGGAACCACGCGTGACCTCTTTGTCCAATTTGCGTAGTTTGCTGTTCAGCGATTCGTTTTGGCTGAAAAGCTCATCGCGATGCTTGGCCAGCGCGATGAGCTCGGCTTCGATAACAGCAACGAAACGGTCTACCTGCTTACGGTCATAACCCCGCATCACTTGATCAAACGTGGGCTGGGACGTCTGATTCTTAAACGACACGAAATGGTCGTCGCCGTCGATGGACATGCCTCATATCCTGCATCGTTCGGCGGAGAAGTGCACTAGGTATGGCAGATTAGGATGAAAGATCCTTTATGCACCTCATGCAAGCGTTGCTTAGAATGTCCGCCGTTGAGCCTATTTATTGACGAAGTCAGCTCGCAAGGGTCATGGCTTGAAACATCCAGTGCTGCTGCTCGAGCCCTTGGGTGACAGCGATGAGTAGATCCTGCGTGACCGGATCTGGCTTATCCGTTTGCTCAACGTAGTCTCGGAACCGGTATACCACCATCAGCAGCAGCGCGGCGATGCTCTCCGCGACCAGCTCAGCCTGCAGATATCCAGAGTCCAACTGCGGAGTCTGCACCGAATCGGCCAGTGTCTTGACCCGACCATCCGGACTTATCCCCAGCGCCGCGGCCCGCTCGGCTACTATGTCGGCATGTTCGCGCGCCAGAGTCACAACTTCATCAAGCTGTAGATGCAGTGAACGAAACGTCGGACCAGTCACATTCCAATGAGCCTGCTTGGCCTGCAATGAAACATCAACTAAATCTACCAACGCCGCTTGCAGCACATTCGCCACAATCTCCCGATCGCCTCCGGTGATAGCACTATCTATGGTGACCATTACATCCCTCCGTCACGGATCCGCAGAATACTTCTCAACTCACGATACCCACTCCTTAGCGGGAGAAACTTTTCTGACAAAATTAATGTCGAAGGATCCCCGCCCTCTCCCAAGGAACTTTTATGGCTGAGCACGATCACCCGTGGTTTCGGCAGGAGCGATACGCACTGCTCATCGTCCTTGCCGTACTCGGCTCGGTGATGTTGTTGTTAGCTCTTGCCCAGCGCAACGACGCCGGCAATAAGATAATCTCAACGCCAGGACAAACCAGCTCACCCACCAACGGCGTCACGACAAGCGTTCAGCCCAGCTAGCCGGCCGCTAACTCAGCCTGCTCGCAGCTGCTGCCAGGCCCGATGCCAGTCCGGGTACGCTACGCAGGATTCGTTGCGTCCGTCTACGCATCGGCGCTGCGGCGCGGTGGCAATCCAAACGTTGCGATAGTAACTCTCGTCGCTCGCATGATAAGTCTGACAAAAGTTCTTATCCACGGTGTTCGCACAAGCGCCGGCCACCGCTGGAGCTTGCCCGTAATACTCCGAAATCTGCGCATTGATCTTCGCGTCCAGCACATGATCCATCCAGCGGTACATGCAAGAAGGATGTTTGGCGCCACGCAGCAGCATCCAGGTATCGGAGTTGCCGACTGTGCCTGAGGCTGGTAGCACAGTCTGCACTTTTGTGCCCCGCGCCTGCATCAGCGAGATCACTGCCTGATTTGCCAGCCCGATCACCGAACTGCCTTCCTCGAATGCGCGCACCTGTTCTGTGTAATCGCTCCAATACAGGTTCGTATTCTGTTGCGCTACTCGTACCTGCTCGATCACAGCAGAAAACTGCTCGCGGTTAAGCGCGTAGGGATTCTGAATTTTCAGCTCAGGCTTCGTGGTACGCAACGCAAGTGCGGCAGCGGCCAGCGAAATTGCGTCGTCACGGATCATCACTTTCTGGTGGTAAGACGGGTCGGCGGCAAAAAGTGGCGCAAGGGAGACGGGCGCGGCCTTCACCCGATCCGGACGCCAAGTGAGCAGAGAGGCGGTGCGCCCCAGCGGAGCACCGTAAGCGTGGCCCCCAAACGAGTTCCACGGTTGCATGCGCAGACCTGGCACCACATCATGGTAATTTTTGATCAGCTCAGTATTGACCGGTTCGACCGAGCCGTTGCCTATTAGCTCGCCGGAAAGCTCACCAGGCGCGGATACTCCATCGTAGGCATTGCTGTCGATCAGATCGCGCATCTGCTCGGAGGAAGTGACCGTTTTTACACTGACCTTGCAGCCAGTGCGCTGCTCGAATGGCCGAACCCAGTCCACACCGGAGTCGGTAGAGCCGTTCTCCACTAAGCCGGGCCATGCGATGAGATTGAGACTGCCCTCTGCGTTGCCAAGCGCGCCCCGAATTTCCGACGCGGTTTCGCTACCGCCACAGCCGGCAAGCAAACTTACCGTGAGCACCCCCGCGACTACGCCCGCGGCGAGTCGAAGTTGGTTCCGTAAGCTAGCAATGGTCCTAGCGATGTCCACAATGGGAGATTATGAAGTATCACTACTCGTAACTGTGTAACCAGCCAGGCTTTCGGCTCTAAGAGGGCCCTCTAATTCCAAAGAGGTACACCGTGTCCCTACCCAATACGGCGATGAGCCCACTGGTAGTCGCCGCGCGATTTCGCGGGCCGCATCACTCGGGCAATGGCGGATACACCGCTGGCGCGCTCGCCCAACGGCTCCTACAGCTATCCGGCACAGCAGGCACCCTTGGTCAGGCGGTCACGGTCACGCTTGCGCTTCCGCCGCCGTTGGATACTCCACTGCCGCTTACCGTGCCGTCACCGACGCAGTTGCACGCCCGCACCGCCGACGGACAGCTCGTAGCCGAAGCCGAGCTGGCTGATGCCAGCGCGACGCTCAAAGCCGCCCCTGGACCAGTGAGCATGCAGGTGGCTACGACTAGCAGCACCCAATATCGAGGGCTGAGTGATCACCCATTTCCCTACTGCTTCAGCTGTGGCACTGCGCGCGAGCCGGCAGATGCGCTGCGCTTGTTTGCCGGACCGATCCCCGGCCGCGATGCCACAGTGGCTGCAGCGTGGACCCCGCACTCCAACCTCAGCCGAGCAGCCATGCCACCGGGGCTTGAGGGCGGCACCACGGAGCCAACCGCGAACTCTGCGTCCCACGACAACGATTACGTTGCGATGCCGGCAGTGTGGGCCGCGCTGGATTGCCCTGGGGCCTGGGCAACTGACTTTGATTACGGGCGGCCCATTGTGTTGGGGCGGATCAGCGCCGCGATCTACCACGATTTAACGGTGAGACAGGAGTACGTGGTGGTCGGCCACTGTCTACGCAAGCAAGGAAGAAAAGCCTTTACTGTCACCGCGGTGTATGACACCAACAATCAACTGATGGCCGCCGCGGAAGCGCTGTGGATAGCGGTCAATCCAGCAACCTTCGCCGGCCTTAACTAGCTGCCCAACAGCTCTGCCACTCAACAGCACACTAGCGGTGCGGGCGGATGCCCCAGCTCCCTGTCCAACGCTGGCCGGGCTGTAACACGATCAAGCTCTCTCGACTGTTGAACGCATCTGGTGGGCAGGTCATGGGCTCGATCGCCACCACCTCACCGGAACGGCCAGTCACGCCCGCGCCGGTGTACACCTGCAACCAGCTAAACGCCGAATCTTGCCATACCTCGACGCCGCGCGAACCGTCCGGCAGCGCAAGCCGGGAGCGAGCAATACCGTCGGCGCCATGGCGTACACCAGTGAACGTGGTATCCAGCGCAAGCTCGGGGAACGGAGTCAACGAGCGGAAGTCGTACTCTGTTTCAGCCACTTGAACTCTGCTGATCGGGCGTTTCTGATCATCAACGAGGAGTCGCCAGGTTACCGGCAGCTGCAGCATCAGACCGTCAAGTCGAGCACCAGGAACGCCCACATAAGGATGCGCGCCAAGTCCGAACGGACAAGGCTTCTCACCTACGTTGGTCGCAACATGGGTAGCTCGCAACCCATCAGAGGACACGTGCCACATAGTGGACAGCTTCAGCGGCCACGGATACCCCGGCTGCGGGGCCAGCAGACAGCTCAGGGTCACGGCGTCATCTCGGCGTTGTGAGCATTGCCACGGCAGCCATCGAGACAGACCGTGGATGGCGTTGCGCAGCTCGGGTTCGGAGTGCGGCAGCGAAAAGGAATCACCGCGAAAGGTGTAATCGCCGCTTGCGAGTCGATTCGGCCAGGGCGCAAGGACCTGCCCAGCCGCAGCCGGTGGCAGCTCGTGCTCGGAGTAACCGGCGAGCAGCGCTTCACCCTCGACCTCGTAGCTGCGGATCCCGCCACCCAGCTGCACCAGCGTGGCCCGATGGTTGCCTGAGCTGATGCTCCACTGCTCCCCTGAGGGGTAGGGCCAATCACCGCCCACGCTGACCCGTTTTTGTCCAGACCACCGCACCGCCATGCATAACCCCTAAATGTCAGCTGACCACGATCTTATCGAAGCTGGCGTTTGGTCTATTGCTACTCGGCAACGCTGGCTGAGGCAATGCGGTGCAGCGCAAGCGTGTGGCTAGTCTCGTTGCGCTCATCTTCGGCTCGCAGATAACCCGCTCCTACCGCAAGCGGTCGCACACACCTGCACTGCAGTGCGCCTTGGGCATCAATGAATCGGATCCATAGCTGCTGCTTGCCGGCGATACAGGCGTAAATCAAACCCATGATAGCTTCACTACCAGCGCCAAGGTCAGTATCTATTGCGCCACTGCTGCCGCTGTCTGTGTTGCCGATTCGGGAAACCCGCTGCAGGATCCGGCGCCGCTCCTCGCCAGAATGTATGCGCGTAATTGCCTCCTGAGCGTCGCGTTGCAGCTGTTCGAGGGTGCGGGGAGGCGCCGGCCGTTCAGGCTCAAGAGGTCGAGTGCGGAGCGCTCGCCGGCGTGTCGGAGCGCTAAGAACTAACGCACCGGAGGCATCTTCCTCAGCAGCGGCATACCCGGCTGATCTCAATGTTGACACTAGCGTTACTGCCGCGGTATTTGCGATGAGCACAGCCGGAGCTAACCGGCGTAGTCGCAGCTGCGCACAGCGCGGATCGGCAAGGAGCGCAGCAATCAGAGATTCGTCACCACTGTGCAGGTAGGCCGAGGCGCCCCCTACCCGCAAGCCACCGTGCCGGCGGGCGGCGTCGTCAATGAGATAACTCAATGCCTGCGGAGTGCCGGTCGCGGAGTTGGTAGCAAAAAATCGGTGCAGATCGTCCCGACTCCAGCCCGTGTCCAGCGCCCTACGCAAACTATCGGCGGTGACGCGATACACCGTGGCAGCGCCTGCCGATTCCACGGTCGCCAACAGCGCAATGTCATGGGCCAGCTCGCTGGTGAGTGGGCCAGGAGCGATCACTGTGAGGTCCGCCTGGACCAGGACATGATCGACAGGTGCCGGTAGCAGCTTGTTGAGCACATCAGCCGAATCTTCAGCGCTCAGCAGCGCTCGCCCAAAACCGGTCAGTCCGTAGTGGTTAGGTGTTCTGCTATTCATGCCGAGTACACCGAGCGTGGCAGCCTCGATGAGCACAGCCCGCACGATGGGTGCGCGCGACCCATCTGGGGCAAGCTCAGCTGCCGCGATTCGCACCGGAGCTCGCCAGGTAAGTAGTTCCAACATCGCCGCTGGCGTGGTGACTGCGGCAGTTGGGAGATCCGCGAAGCAGGTGAGCAACTGCTGACGCAGCCACGGCGCTTCGCTACAAGCGAGTTCCACGCTCAAGGGGGCAATGCGTCGAGCGCGTTCGTCGCGGCGCTCAACAAAGCTCGGCTGGCGTCGCATGCTCAGCCATGCTCGGGCCAGCGTTGTCCATCGCTGTCCCGGAGAGTCCGTTCGCCAGTGATCAAAAACCGCAGTTGGTAGCCAGCTCTCGACCTCAACCTCGCCGACGCCGTCGAGGCCCAGCAGTCCAGAGGCGTAACAGAGCTCCAGCAGCAAAGCGACCATCTCGGGATCGATGCTTGCGCTCTTAGCTATACGAGACAGTTCGCGAGTAGAAACGCCGCCCGCGCGCAGCTGGAGAACTGGTTGCTGCGCGCAAGTGGTCAGCAGCTGTTCGGCCAGCCGGATAAGTTCTGCTGCTGAGCCTGCCCCCGCATGATCTAGCGCGACTCCATCAATCATGGTGATCGGCAAGGTGGGGAGGCGCGGTGGAAGTGGGGGGTACTGCGCTGCGAGCGGTTGCAGGCTCTCGATCTCAAACTTTCCGGCGACGAAGAGAGCGTCCCCTTTCGACCACGCCAAAGCCAACTGCCGCAACGTGCTGTAAGCGTTACGGAGGGTCGCGGCATCTGGTTCGACCTGCAAGATTCTGCTCAGCTGCTGCCGAGGCGTGTCGCCGGTGGAGTGCAGCACGCTCAGTAGCACGAGCGTAACGTAATCCAGCTGGAGGGCGGCAAGATTCAACGAGCTGCGACTAGAAGCTCGGGCTGCTAAGGCGTCAAAATCCGGTGGCGGCGGACTCATCAGATCGGGGCGGGCCGTGAGCAGCGCTGACAGCGCAGGCTCGTCAAGCTCACGCAAGAATTGGGCGAACTCGGACGTGTCAGCGATAGTCATCCCTACAACGCTATCCGACTTGCCAGCGGAGAAATTCTTGGAGAGGCTTAGAGCCGATTTAGAGTGTTCGGATCTAACAAAGGAGCGGCGATGGGTGGACAGCGGGATTCGCGACCGGAAACTACAACGACGGACAGCCAGGTCGACAAACTGCAGGTTTCGGAGTTGCTCGGCGAGTTTCAGGGCGCAAGCAGTCCGTTTGGCGATGTGCGATTTCCATTGCCACCCCATGAGCTTCGTGAACCTGGCGCCAGACTTCCTATGCCGGCTGCATCCGCCCATGAAACTGTGCAGCTGACTGAGCAGCCGTGATGGGCGAAGCCAGGCCTACCGCGGCTCGGCGTCGACTCGGAGCCCAGCTTCGTCAACTGCGGGAGGCAGCAGGCTTGTCTGGTGAACAAGCCGCCGCAACGCTAGAGGGCTCTCAAGCGAAGATTTCCCGGCTGGAGAGCGGCGTAACTCGACCTGGTATTGCCGATGTAGAGCAGCTGCTGACGCTCTATCAGGCCGATGCCGCAACCCAGCAAGCGCTGCTAGCGCTGGTCCGAGAAGCATCGTCTCAAAGCCGCAGTTGGTGGCGGGACTACGTTGATGCGTTCGGTGTTCAGATTCGACAGCGCGCCGCACTGGAATCTGAAGCATCAACCATTTCACATTTCTGCCCATTTGTAATACCAGGAGTGCTGCAAATTCCTGAGTATACGCAAGTGGTTTTCGAACGCACAGGTCACGATGCGTCTCGGAAAAACATTGAGCTGGCTGTTTCCTATCAGGCGGCCCGGAAGAAACACGTGCTGGAAAACTTATTGCACTATCGAATTCTCGCTACTACGGCAGCTTTGCAATGGCGACCTGATCCGGCTTTCGACCTGACCGCTCAGCTCTCGGCGTTAGTCGATGAAATTTCCGTAGAAAACTGCTTTGAGCTGCGCATACTCACCGAGTTTCCTGTGCATGGCATACTCGCTCCACCGGATTTCAGCATCTTTACTTTCGATGATGAGGCGGTCCCCGCAGCCGGTTATTTGGAACTTCCCAACGGTTTCAACGCCTTGGAAAGATCAGCTGAAATTGTCTATTACGGCGAGGTTTTTAACAGTTTTTGGGGTATGGCGCT
This sequence comes from Mycobacteriales bacterium, assembly GCA_038260095.1. GTDB lineage: Bacteria > Actinomycetota > Actinomycetes > Mycobacteriales > QHCE01 > QHCE01. Next base: position 31,815 of record JBBSOC010000012.1, read on the forward strand.
TTCGGGAGATGATTCCCTTGCCTACGTTCGCGGTTTAGTGAGGACCCCAACAGGGGTAACCATCTCAATGACCACAGCTAGCTAACGGTAATCTATTCGGCATGAAGGACAATCCAGCGCAAATTCAGTGGAAAAAGTCCAGCTCGTGCCTCGGCGGCAGTCAGTGTGTCGAAGTAGCGCAGCTGGAACCTGGGGTAGTAGGGGTTCGTGACTCGAAAGATCCCGCTGGTCCCGCACTTGCCTTCGCTGCGGTCGAGTGGAGCAGGTTCCTTAGAGGTTTGCGTGCGGAAATGAGCTCCCGTCTCTAGCGGAACTCATTCAACGTAGCTGGATCTACGAGATCAACTAGATACCGGCTGAAAGACAACGCCCTTAAACATGCATAATGCATAAAGGTGGCGGCCACAGTGTCCCGGTTATTATATCTGTGGTGGTCGCTTTACCACTGCCATGCATTGTGCAGCACTGCATAGATTAGAAACACCCTCAAGAAAGCCGAGTTGCAACGTGCCCACAGGCAAGGTCAAGTGGTATGACACCGACAAAGGTTTCGGCTTCCTGTCTCGAGATGACGGCGGCGATGTTTTCGTGCACCGCGGAGCACTGCCCTCTGGCGTTGACGAGCTCAAAGTGGGCGCCCGAGTGGAGTTCGGCATAGTAACCGGACGCAAAGGCGATCAAGCGTTGTCGGTACGCGTACTGGATCCCATCCCATCCCTGAGCGCTGTCCACCGCCGTCCAGCCGATGAGCTACACGGCCTCATCGAGGACACAATCAAAGTACTCGAGGTAAAGATCCAGCCAGATTTACGTCGGGGCCGATACCCCGATCGAAAAGTTGCTAGCAAACTCGCTGAGATGGTTCACGCAATCGCCCGAGAACTCGAAGGCTAAAGCCAGTTCACAAGTCAGACGTTCGTCGTGCCACAGTCCACCGTCGTAGAGCAACAGCTGCCGCCGCTCCCACGCATACCGCGGCAAGACTCAGCCCCCAATGTCCGGCAAGTGGAATGAGGCCAACGGCGCCGCCAAATACCCAAGCTAGCTGGAGCAGCGTTTCCGAGCGCCCAAACGCGCTGGCCCGATAACCTTCGTCGGCGCCCTGCGCAATCACCGCGTCCACACCCAATTTGCACAGCCCACTCGACAGTGCGGTGACAAACGCTAGGCCGATCGCAGCCGGCAAACTGTAGGTCGCGGCAGCACCGGCACAAGCTAGCGTCGCTACCAGCGCCGCTGCGACATGCAGTCGCAGCGGGTGACGAAGTTTGAGTCTGGTCCCTACTACAGTCGCGACTAACGAACCCAGCCCCAACGCACCCACAACGGCGCCTAAAGCTACAGCAGCCGGTGGGCCAAGATTGTCCTCGCGAGTACGGAACGCGAAGTACAGCGTCAAAAACCCATAGAGTGCGCGCAGCGCGCTAGTGGCCACCAAAGCAGTCCAGATCTCTGTACTGAACAGTCCTAGGCTGGTCTTATGGCCGGGAAACTGGGGCATACGTGGCAGCGCCTCGGGGCGTTGCGAGTCCGTTCGCGGTGGTAGCCGGAGTGCTGAAATCATGCCTACAACAAACACCACCGCCGCGCCACGTAGTGCCCATTCCACACCAAAATGCGCAAGCGTGACAGCCGCACCGCCAGCGATAGCACCCGCGATTATGCCGGCCAGGGACCCTCGCGCATTGGCCTCCACCAACGTCAGGCGCTCGGGTAAAAGCCGGGGTACAGCGGCGCTACGAGCTACACCATAGGCCCGGGAGAGCACGAGCACCCCGAACGCGGCCGGATACAGGACCCAACTATGCAGTTGACTCGCGATCAGCCATGCTAGGAATGCTCGGGCGAGCATGGTAGTGGCCAGCGCGTACCGGCGGCCGTGTCGAAAACGGTCCAGAATCGGCCCTACAGCGGGCGCGAGCAGTGCGAACGGCGCCATGGTGATCAGAAGGTAGAGGCCCACTTGGAGCCGGGCCTCACCCACGGGAACATTGAAAAAAATGGTTCCGGCAAGCGCAACCGCAATCGCAGCGTCACCTGCTACTGACGCTGCATGTAGATCGATCAGACGGTGCATGCCAGTTTGGCCCGCACCGTCGGCGTTTCGGGCTTTGATTACCCGTCCCCAGCCTCTTCGGCAGACCTTAACGGCCTTTCGCCCGAAGCGGCGCGTTCCGCGCAGTCGCTTGACGGGCACCGTGGGCGGCGCGGCCGGGCTGTTGCCCTGTGTAGAGTCGTCGATCATCGTGTCCATGGCTGCCGCAACTTTAAGAGGTCGTGCTCGGCGTTGAAATCCCTCCATCGCCCTGCTGCCCCTATGCCGCTGGTGTGGTTTCTGTGAAAATGTGCACAAAGGGGCGGGCAGCGCATGAACAGGATGGTAGGAAAAAATACCCTGGTGAGTATTGACCTCCCGGCGCAGCCTGCCCGGTCCGCAGCAGTTCGTCTCGATACAACGTGTGCGCAAGCCGTCGACCTTGCCCGAGCGGCTCTCGTAGCCGCGGTGGGAGAAGCCTGCGTGGGCGAACACTTGCAGGCGGTGGGGATCGCGGAGCGCCTCGTTGAGCATCGATTCGCAGCATTTCAGCCCGGATACGTTGCCTGGTATTGGTCGGTGACGACCGCGCGGCCCCCGCGCGGTAAGCAGGTGACCGTCTGCGATGTGGCGCTGCTACCCGCGAAGCAGTCACTGCTAGCGCCTGCGTGGGTGCCGTGGAGTCAAAGGCTGCGGCCAGGCGATGTGGGCGTGGGCGATCTACTGCCGGCTGCGGCCGATGATGAGCGGCTCGCGCCATCATTCCTGCTCTCCGAAGACGTCCCGCCTTCCGACGATAATCTGCCGAGCCCCGATGAACAAGTGGGCAAGATCCCAGGCTTGGGCCGGCCTCGTGTGATGAGCGTGCTGGGCAGAGAGCAGGCCGCGCAGCGCTGGTATGACTCCGATGCGGGGCCGGGCGCCCAACTAGCCAAAGCTACTCGCGAACGTTGTGGCACCTGCGGATTTTACGTGCAGTTATCTGGTTCACTGGGTGCCGCGTTTGGCGCGTGCGCCAATCTTTACGCCCCCGATGACGGCAGAGTCGTCAGCGCCGACCACGGTTGTGGTGCCCATTCGGAGGCAGTCGCGGTGTGATGCGTGAGCGGCACGTGGCTGTGGAGCGCTACTTTGGCCGTTGAGTCGCTCGCGTGATGCGTTTAGCGCCTAATGTACCTAAAACGCCGATCAGTATGCCGCTATAGGCCGTGCCCAGCCACCATGTGCGTCCATGTTCGCGGAGCCAGTCCTGCCCAAACAGCGTGAGCGCGGCAGCGGCAAGCACCCAGATCGATGTGCCGACGAGACTCACCCATACTAGGTTGAGCTCTAGCGGGGGAGGTGGAGGTTGGGTGCGTGGCGGGTGCGGCATGGGCTCACGTTAGCCGATATTCTGGCACACTATTCGACGGATAGGTCCGTAAAGCTTCCCGAGGTATCGGAGACGGTAGTTTGGCCAGCGTGGTGCTTCCGGTGGGGCACGTCTTGGGCCCGTTCTTCACCGATGAACACGCCGAGATCCCAGAGTCTGTCGATATTCGGCTCGGCGATGAACTGTCCTCCATTCCGTCCGCCGCCTACGCGGTCTGGGCGATGGCGCACGGCGAACCGGGGACAAGCAGCGGCATGACGCGGGCCACGACGCTCGCCGCCGCGGCGCAGCTGGTCGATGAGCCGGATCGGTGGTTTGACCAACTCACCGCGCGGAGTCTGTTGGTCGAGCTGCCCGACACTCCGCAGGCGCGGCGGCGTTTTGCCCGCTCGCATCGGATGCTGCCGCTGGCCCTGGGCCTGGGAAATTCGGCGGAGCACCCGGACCGATTTACTGTGGGAATGGTAAGTTTCCCAGCGATTACACTACCCGCTTCGGCGTTTTTAGTCTGGATGTTTGGTCATCACTACCCCAGTTTGTGGCAGACGTGCGAGAATGTAGTCAGTACGACGCAGCTCATGATTGGTACGGAAGTGGACCCAGCTGCGGTGTTGGCCGATGTGGTCGCGCTACTACCGCCACTGCTGGCCTACGGATGTGCGTGCCTAGATCGGAGGACCGATGGCTGAGGAAGCCCTCCCGATGGCTGAGGGAGCGCTCCCGGTACGGCCGGCACGCTCCCTCTGGCTGCACCGATTGCTGTATTCGTTTGTTCCTGCTGCCGGCTCCGCCGGTGCGGTGGGCGGGGCGATAGGGGGCGCTTATGGAGGCATCGCGGGCGCCGCATTGGGCATGACCATAGGCGTTATGGGCAGTATTGGACTATACGCCGCAATAAGAGCATACAAAGACCATAAAGAGCACACGGAGCATCTAGTAGAGCTTCACAAGCAGTTCCCTAACGACCCCGAAGGTTTACACGCTGCGGTGAAAGCGGAGCGGGGGAAACACCGCCTCCAGAGGGTGCTTGGCACCGGAATTGTGGCCGGGGCAATGGGGATAACCGGTATCGGTGTCCCAGCCATGACGGCGCTGCCCGCGCTCGCAGTGGGCGCTGCGGCGCTAGGCGCAGCCTACCTGGCTACTCGGGCATTCCTCGCGGGCAAAAACCGCTTGACCGATCCCAAACACCTCCGGAATGCCGAGGCCGGAGGGGTTCCGGACGCAGATCCCGAAGAGGTACAGGACAATTCCGATCAACCACCGGTAAATCAGCCGTTTGCGGCAAGGTTTAGCGATAGGGAGGTAATCCCTCCTCCCAGCGCTCATACGCAGCCCAGCCCTCAATATCCATCTTTACCTGCCGGTAAGCAGCGGCCCGTTTCAGCTGCGCATGGCCGCGGTTGATGGCCTTTCCTGTGGTTGCTCCGTTGGTTCCGATTGGCCAGTTTATTGGCACCATGTTTGCTGGTCCTGTGCCTGCCTCTAACACTGCTGGCCAGGCGCAAAGCTGGGGCTACGGGGTTAGGCTCGGAACGGAGCTGGAAGACCTGAACGAGTCGGAATTCGGCATCTGGGCGCTCTCGCACGGCACCGGAAACGATAAGGTGAACACCGCATCGCGGGGCGCCGTAGAAAAGCTTGCCGGGCAGTTGGACATTGCCGATGCGCAGCATAGTACCGATGCCTTGCTGCAGCGTGGCCTGCTGGCGCGGGTGCTCCCGGTGGCGGCGCAGGCTCGCGGATTCGCCCAACATCACCAGCTCATGCCACTGGGCATGGGGCTAGGTAACAGCGCCAGCGCGTTGGGGGCATTCACCATTGGTCAGCCAGGGTTTCCTCGAGCAACAGTGAGCGCGGTCATTTTCGATGTCTGGGCATTCAGCGCACAGGGCGCTTCGCTCTGGCAAGCGTGCGAGAAAACCGCGGATTGGGGGGAGGAACTCACCCCGGAGAGTCTCGCGCTACTGGTGCTGCAAGCGTTGCCGGTGCTGCTGGCCACCGACGCGGCCTACATAGACGTGTGCTGAGCAAGTTCTGCCAGACAAGTACTGTCCAGTATAGGAAACTGCGACCCCGTAGAATCTCAGCACAAATCGCCGGGTGTTCTTGCCCATCGTATAGTGCATTCGAGTAGGCTCAGCAGAATATGTAGTTGCGCTTATAGGAGGTCGGCAACGTGGTTGCTCTAGTTGTGCCGGTTGGGCATTTTGCCGGCCCCATGTACACGTCCACCGAGGCTGAGGTTACAGAATCGTTTGAGGTTCGCTTTCGTGACGGCGTGTTCTCGCTGTCTGCCGAGGAATACGCGGTATGGGCAGTCTCGCACGGCGATCCGGAAAAAGTCTCCAAGCAGCCGCAGTCGCGCCCGGTGGTTGAAAGCGCCGCCAAAGCGGCGGGTGTGGACGAGCCCGGCCCGATCTTTGATTCGCTGATCGACGATGGCTTACTGGTCTCGGTGATGCCTACCGGTAAATCGAGCCAAACGTTCGCTGAGCAGCATCAGATGGTACCGTTGGCGCTAGGTCTGGGTAACAGTGCGCAGAACCCGGCAGAGTTCCAAATTGGGTTGCCCAATGCCCCCAGGGTTTCAGTGGGCTATGACGTTTACCATATGTGGCTGTTCTGCCACCGGCAGCCCACTTTATGGGACGCGATCACCACCATCGCCAAGGAAGCCGAGGAAGCTAACACCGAAGAGCCCAACGCTGAGGGCGAGGAGAAAATTGAGCTGGTCTCCGATCCGGATGTCCTCCTCAAGGCGCTACTAGCCGCACTACCGGTGTTGATCTCCACTAGCTGCGTATTCATAGACCGCAGACCGTAGAAGGTGCTCTAAACTGCTTTTCGCCGCAGTTATAGCTTTTGAGCATTATGCATGTGCCAAATATTCTAACCCCATAGTTTGGCGTGCCGATTCGTGACAAGCTAACCAGATGTCCAATACCCCCCTTCAAGTACAGCAAGTCGACACTAATCGTTTTACCGCAGAGCTTGACGAAGACTGGTCCTTTGGCGAGCGGATCAACGGCGGATACCTACAAAGTGTCGCCGCCAACGCCGCTTGTCAAACAGCGTTACACGATGATCCGATCGCTGTAACTACAGATTTCCTCATCGCCGCGCAAGGTGGTGCGGCTGAGCTCATCACTGAGCCGCTGCGCTTTGGCAACAGCATCGACGTCATCCGAGTCATTCTGCGACAAAACGGTCGTGCCGTACTGGTCTCTTCGGTGGTGGTGGGAGCCCTGGACGGAAAACCAGCAGATATGGATATGTCCGTCAGCGCCGACGTGCCATCGCCGGGCCTCTGCACCCGAATAGAGAGCGACACCCTACCTGGCCGAATTCTGCCGCTGATGGATCGAGTGGAGATTCGGCTAGCTCCAGAATCCATGCCACTGCTGCGAGGGCAGGCAGATGGAAGTTTCGCGCTTCGCGGCTGGGCGAGAATGGCGGGTGAATCCGAGCTCGATGCTTTTGCGTGCTTGGCTATCGCCGATGCGTTTCCTCCCGTCACGTTCACGCTTGGGCGGCACAGTTGCGCGCCTAGCGTGCAACTAAGCACCTACCTGCGCACCAAGCCGGTGCCGGGCTGGCTGCGGGGTGAGCTGCGTGGCCGCGTGCTCAGCGGTGGATGGTTCGACCAGGACTGCACGGTTCGGGACACCGCTGGAAACGTGATTGCGCAATCCCACCAGCTGGTACGCGTACCTCGGCGTAATTAATCGTTAGCACGGCCGAACAGGATGTCATCCCACGTGGGGAGGTCGCTACTTGCTGCCTTACGTGAAGTCGATGGGCCCAGCCCCAGTGCCGCCGCGGGGGCACGACTCGACCGAGGTCGATCTCGTGCAACGGCCGGCTGTTGCTGCGGCTGGCGCGGCACCGCAGCAGGTGCTGAGGGCTTGGCAACATCTCGGCTGCGGCGCAGCACCGAAAGCGCTGGAACCACCGGTCCTTCGTTCGGATCGACCTCTTGATCGTCGCGGAATGCGCGGCTTGCGGCCACGTGGGGCCGTCCACGCACTTGGCCATCTTGGACTTCACGCTGCGTGGGTCTGATTTGGGGTGCATCGTCCTCAGAGCTCAGCGGCGGGTCACATAGGAAATGTGCCATGTCATCGATGGGACGAACGTGCATGCGAGGTTTATCCAAATCCCAGAGCGCACGTGCGGCGGCTCGCCCTGATTGCCATTCCGCCACGACGCGCCAGCTACCATTATCCCGACGATAGGCGTCCCACGCTACCGTGTCCGGTTGGACGCCATGTTCAATCAGCCGTTTACGGGCAAGTTCTCCAAAGTTTTCCCCAGGCGTGTTCGCGGAGCAGCTACGCTGCGCAAACTCGACAATTGCTGCCCGTTCTTGTAGCACGGGGCCCGCGAATCGGAGCACTTTTTCCACCGGCACGTTGGCCAGCCGGGCTACTTCAGCTACCGGATCGCCTGCTCTAATACGAGCCTGGATATCCCGTGGAGTCAGCGACGCTTCCACTTCGAATCCGAGCTTGCTCGCGACGCCCCGCTCGTGCCGTACCGCTGAGAGCAGGGAATCGTCAAGCTTGAGAAACAGCATTCGACCCACTTCATCAGTGAGAATAAGCGATTGGCCATCTTCCGCGAGCGCGATGAACCGCACTGGGCGCATCGCACACCTCCCACTTGAGCTGACTGGCCGATCGACAGTGCCGCTAATAAACAGTGCCGGATAAACAGGGTGCTGATAAACAGGGTCCTAGTAGACAACGCTGCGTGTGCTCTGTTTACCTTACAGCCGTAGTGCAGATCCGGGCTAGCACCACACGGTGTAAGCCGAGATTGCGGCCAACGACAGCGCCCTCGAGGTGTCGACTTCGGAAAGCTTTTCAAAAACTCAGAGAACTGTATATCTATAAAT
>JBBSOC010000013.1:0-37530 GCA_038260095.1 Mycobacteriales bacterium
ATGACACCGCATGAAGAAGATATTGACTCCCAGGATCAGCATCGGGCGTTCTGGCGGCGTCCGGTCTGGCAGAAGACAATCGTGCTGGTAGCGGGTATCGCGTCGAATTTTGTGCTGGGTTTTTTGGTGCTGTGGTTCACCGCTGTGTTCATCGGTGTGCCCAACAGTGCTGGTGCGCCGGGGGCTCGGGCTGAAATCGGCACGGTAGCCAACTGCGCCCAGCGATTTGAGAAGGCGCACTACCTGCCGTGCGGTAGTTCTGATCCAGCCGGTCCGGCCAAGCAAGCTGGGATGCGGGCGGGTGATGTTATTACCGCGATCAACGGCGAGAAGATCAGCAACTACCCCCAGATGTCGCGCAAGCTTGCTTCCATCACCTCTGGCCCGGTGCGGCTGACTGTGCAGCGAGGTGACGCGACGCGACAGCTCACCATGACGCCAGTGGAGATCACCCGGCCCACTCGCAATGCCACCATCGATCCCCAAACCGGCGCTGTTCGAGCCAAGGACCTCGAAAAGGGCCGGATCATCGGGGTGAATGTGGCCACCACAGTCACCGTTTCCCCGCTGGAGGGTTTAGCCGCTAGCGGCTACTACACCAAAGCCATCTTCTCTGGCACATTCACCGCGATCAAGCAGTTTCCGGAGAAGATTCCGAAGTTGTGGCATGCGCTGCTGGGCGGCAAGCGTGATCCCAACACCCCAGTGAGTGTGGTCGGCGCCAGTATTATCGGCGGCGAGGCCGCGCAGGCTGGCATTTGGGAGGCTTTTTTCTTTCTGCTCGCGACACTGAACATTTTCCTCGGTGTCTTCAACCTGCTGCCGTTGCTGCCGCTGGACGGAGGCCATATTGCGATTGCCTGGTTCCAGAAGGCGCGTTCTTGGCTGGCGCTCAAACGTGGCAAACCGGATCCGGGGCATGTGGACTACACCAAGCTGATGCCGGTGACCTACGCCGTAATCCTGGTGTTCGGCAGTATTTCGCTGCTGACTTTGGCCACCGATATTGTTAATCCGATTTCGCTGTACGGGCCGTAGCGATGAGCGCTATAGAGCTTGGAATGCCGGCTCCGCCCGCGCCTCTGCTGGCGCCGCGTCGCCGCAGTAGACAATTGCAGGTGGGCAGCGTTGCCGTGGGGGGTGATGCGCCAGTCTCGGTGCAGTCGATGACCACCACCGTCACTGCCGATATCAACGCTACGTTGCAGCAGATTGCCGAGTTAACGGCCACCGGCTGCCAGATCGTGCGGGTGGCCGTGCCATCGGCAGATGACGCCGCAGCATTGCCGGCCATCGCGGCTAAGTCGCAAATCCCCGTGATTGCCGATATCCACTTTCAACCCAAGTACGTCTTCGCCGCAATCGATGCCGGGTGTGCTGCGGTGCGGGTGAATCCGGGCAATATCAAGGCGTTCGACGACAAGGTCGGTGAAATCGCCAGGGCGGCCGGTGCCGCCGGGATACCAATCCGAATCGGTGTTAACGCAGGCAGCCTGGATCAGCGGTTGCTGGCCAAGTATGGCCGGGCGACTCCGGAGGCGCTGGTGGAGTCCGCGCTGTGGGAATGTTCGCTGTTTGAAGAGCACGGCTTTGGTGACATCAAGATTTCGGTGAAGCACCACGACCCGGTGGTGATGATCCAGGCGTATCGACAGCTGGCGGCGGCGTGCGACTATCCGTTGCATCTGGGCGTGACCGAGGCGGGTCCGGCGTTTCAGGGGACCGTGAAGTCGGCGGTGGCGTTTGGCGCGCTGCTGGCCGAAGGCATTGGTGACACGATCCGGGTGTCGCTGTCAGCGCCGCCGGTGGAGGAAGTCAAGGTCGGCAATCAAATCCTGGAATCGCTGGGCCTGCGGCAGCGCGGTCTGGAGATCGTCTCGTGCCCGTCGTGCGGTCGGGCGCAGGTGGATGTTTACACGCTTGCCGAGCAGGTGACGGCAGGTTTAGAAGGCATGTCGGTCCCGTTGCGGGTCGCGGTGATGGGCTGTGTGGTGAACGGCCCGGGCGAGGCGCGGGAGGCTGACCTCGGAGTGGCTAGTGGAAACGGTAAGGGTCAGATCTTCGTCAAAGGCGAGGTGATCAAGACCGTGCCTGAGTCAGAAATTGTGCAGACGCTGATCGAGCAAGCCCTCAAACTGGTCGATGAGATGGGTGCCGACGTTCCCGATGAACTGAAAGGCCAAGCGCCCACCGTTCAAGTGGTGTGAAGGGCAAGCCGGCTGGTAAACATAGATAGGCATTTGGCTGTATTCGGCGGCAGGCTTATCTCTACGAGCAACCATCAATCTGCCTGGCACTAATGTTCTGGGTCTACGCCTTCGGCGCGAAGTCGGGCGGCGGCAACTATGAAAGCTGCTAAATGGCACATCTAGTCAATCTGGAGGCCGTGAGTAAATCTTACGGTGTCCGACCGTTACTGAATGACGTCTCGCTAGGGGTCGATACCGGCGACCGGATTGGGGTGGTTGGTCTCAACGGCGGCGGGAAGACCACGCTGTTGGAAGTACTCACCGGTCTTGAGCCGCCCGACTCCGGTCGGGTCAGTCAGGTACGCGGCCTTCGCCTCGCTGTGGTTACGCAGCGCACGCAGCTTGCCGGCACCATAGTTCGGCAGGCTGTGCTCGGCTCGCTGGGTTCGGCCGCCGAGCATGAATGGGCTGCTGACCCCCGGATACGTTCCATTTTGGACGGTCTAGGTATCACCGCGTTGGGAATGGACGCCTCGGTTGCCACGATGTCGGGTGGAGAACGCCGCCGGGTAGCGCTCGCGGCCGCGCTGGTGCAGGACCTGGATTTTGTGGTACTGGATGAGCCCACCAACCACCTTGACATTGAAGGCGTGCGCTGGCTTGCGCAACATCTGCTGGCCCGGCGATGCGGTTTAGTAGTGGTAACCCACGATCGCTGGTTCCTCGACACCGTGTGCACTCGTACCTGGGAAGTGACCGACGGGGCGGTACAGCAATCCGAGGGTGGCTACGCCGACTGGATATTCGCCCGAGCCGAACGTGCTCGGTTGAGTGAAGTGGCCGAGCAAAAGCGACAGAACCTCGCCCGGAAAGAACTGGCCTGGTTGAGGCGCGGTGCTCCTGCCCGGACGTCCAAACCCCGGTACCGGATTGAGGCCGCAGAGGCGTTAATCGCCGATGTGCCACCGTTGCGAGACTCGGTGGAATTACTTGCTTTCGCCAAGCGCCGGTTGGGGCGAACCGGGATCGAGTTGAAAGATGTGAGCCTGTCGGTGGGTACCGAGCTTCCCGGGAAAGGCTCGCGCTGCTTACTCAAAGAAGTGACCTGGGGTATAGGTCCGGGTGCTCGTGTGGGGTTGGTGGGCGTCAATGGTTCAGGGAAGACTAGCTTGCTGCGGCTGCTCGCCGGTGAACTTAAGCCAGAAGCTGGAGAACGTGCGCAGGGCCAGACCGTGAAGTTGGCTCACCTCACCCAGGAGCTGCACGATCTCCCTACCGGGCTTCGGGTGTTGGAGGCGATTTCCGATGTTGCGAACAGAGTGGTGCTGGGCGCACAGGAGTTATCGGCCTCGCAACTCGCGGAACGTCTGGGTTTCTCATCCAATAAACAGTGGACTCCGGTTGCCGAGCTCTCCGGGGGTGAGCGGCGCCGCTTGCAGCTAGCTCGGCTGCTGATGGCCGAGCCTAACGTGTTGCTCCTAGACGAGCCCACCAACGACTTGGATATCGACACGCTGCAACAACTAGAAGATCTGCTGGACTCTTGGCCAGGTTCGCTCATCATCGTCTCGCATGACCGCTACTTGATTGACCGGGTCTGCGATCATGTCGTCGCGCTATTCAATGATGGTGCGATAACCGAGCTAGTCGGGGGCATTGAGGAATACCTGAGCCGGCGAGATGCCCAACTCGCCGAGAACTCCGACCGTTCCCCTCGCGACCTTGGGCTGAAAAACCGAGCGCCGCAGAAAACCAACCAGGCTGAGCTACGGACAGCACGCAAGGAGCTCACCAAGCTGGAACGGCGACTAGAAGCGTTAGATAAACACGAGGCACAGTTGCATACATCACTGGTTGAAGCGGCCACGGATTCGGATCGGTTGCTGACACTCGGCGCCGAGCTGCGGACGGTTTTAGCTGAGAAGGCGGAGATTGAGGAGCAGTGGATGGCTGCCGCTGAGCAGATCGGGGGCTAAGCGGGCGATTGGTGTGGCTGTTGTGTTCCAAGGGATCAAGATTTGGCTGTCTACCCTATGCTGAGTTCGCGAATCGGAGATCCAAAAGAGACGGCCCCGTTTCCGGGGCCGTCGGGCCAGAGCTACTAACTCTGGCGGGGTACGTTTTTACTCTACCTCATGGGCAGCTGAAGCTCTTGTTCGGCACTGTTCGCTTGTCACGATAGTTGATGGGCGCTTTCAGGAAAAGAGCTGTTGGTGTCGGCAGTGCCAGGCGACCTGGACTGTGTACGAGGAGAAAGAAACCGACGTTAATATCGCTGTCGCTTTGGTTGAGGATGCCGTGCAGGATCGATACGACACAGCTGTAATCATCTCTGCCGACAGTGATCTCTGCCCTGGAATCCGCTCGGTGAAGCGACTCCGTCCATCCAAGCGCATCATCGCGGCTTTCCCGCCAGGAAGGCACTCTGCCGAGCTTCGGCGAACTGTCGACGGATACTTATCCATTGGGAATGACAAGATTCGTCAGGCGCAGCTTCCATCAACTGTCATCTCAGGTGAGGGGGCTGCGTTGCGCCGCCCTGAGCACTGGAGCTGAGGTATACCTGAGTCGAGAAGGCTTGCATCGAGGAGAAATGGCTGGCCACCGCTGGACGGTTGAGGGTGCTATCGCTATCCGATGCCGCTCGTGCTGGTGTTTCACAGCTTACTGGACCGCGCTAGTTGATAAGTTAAATTAGCTGTCTCTGGGGTGTATCAAGTTCCCGCTGGGATTTGTCAAAGGACCAAGAACCAGCGTCGCCCGAACCTGCTGCCCTTCGTTCAGACCTTGGAGAAGTAACCCAGCTCGTCGCACTTCACCGGTGGCTGGTGGCTGCGGAGGTGTCGTCAATCTCTGCATGGTTGGCTTCTGCTGCCGGGGTGTGAATGAATTCGTCGCTAAAGGTGTAGGAGTGCTCGGCGTGCTGAGTGGCATCGATCCCGGCCTGCTCGTGTTCTGGGTCGATCCGAAATCCGACGAGCTTGTCGATTGCCCAGCCGAGCCCGAGCGTGATCAAGAACGAGTAGCCGCCGACCGCGACTACGGCCACCGCCTGTTTGCCGAGCTGTGCCGCCCCGCCGCCGAATAGCAGGCCGTTAGCGGCGCCGGTCACCGTGCTGGTAGCGAAAACCCCGATTAGTAGTGAGCCGACAACGCCACCCACCAGATGTACGCCGACCACGTCGAGTGTGTCATCCAAACCGAGCCGGTACTTCACCGCGACCGCTGGCGCACAGAGTGCGCCAGCGACCAGACCGATGCCGAGCGCGCCATAGACGTTCACTGCGGCGCATGCCGGTGTGATGGCCACTAGCCCCGATATGGCTCCAGAGGCAAGCCCCAGTGAGGACGCTCGCCGACCCCGCGCCGCATCGGTGGCAATCCAGGCGAGCGCCCCCGCACCAGCCGCGACTTGGGTATTGAGCAGTGCCGCTGCCGCTGTACCGTTTGCGGCCAATGCCGAGCCGGCGTTGAAGCCGAACCAGCCGAACCACAGCAGACCTGCGCCTAGTAGCACCAGCGGCATGTTGTGTGGTCGATGTGCTGTATGTGGCCAGCCATGACGTCGCCCGAGCACAAGTACTAGGGCGAGCGCCGCCGCGCCGGCGTTGATGTGCACGGCCGTCCCGCCGGCGAAGTCAATCGCACCAAGCCGGTCTCCGATCCAACCGCCCGTCCCGCCGTGGAGGAAGAAAACCCAATGCGCGACGGGTACATATACGACGCTCACCCAGAGGGTAACGAACAGCAGCCACGCGCCGAACCGTGCTCGATCAGCGATGGCACCGCTGATCAGCGCTGGCGTGATGATCGCGAACATCAACTGAAATGCCGCGAATGCCAGCACCGGTACGCTACCGGTGGTCTTGTCTGGGGCGCCGGTGAGTGCGCCTGCGTCGAAGCTGCCTAACAGTCCGCCGCCGGCATCATCGCCGAACGCGAAAGTGTACCCATAGAGCACCCACAGCACACTGACGACAGCTATGCAACCGAAGCTCATCATTAACATGTTCAGCACGCTGCGAGCATTAACAGCTCCGCCGTAGAACAAGGCCAGGCCAGGGGTCATCAGCAGCACCAGCGCGGCGCTGGCCAGCAGCCAGGCGGTATCGCCAGAGTTCATGCGGTGAGCCTTTCGCGGCCAGAGACAGCCGATAATTCCCGCTGAAAATAGTACGAATGGTCCACTATGCCCTAACGCTGTTTCGGCTCAAAGGCATAGATGTTTCCGTGGTGTGAAACCGTGCGCCGTGTCAGTGATGATGCACGCCTTAAGCTGTAGGCATGCTGCTTCGCGAACCCATTTCCGCTGGCGTGGTTTCACCGCTCCGTCTGGTGCCCGCTCACATTCAGCGGCCGGAGTACGTGGGCAAGCGTGGTCCCACGGTAAACCGGGTCTCTGATGTGCAGGCCAGCGATGTCATCGAACGCATGCGCGTTGCCGCTCGGTTGGCAGCGCAGGCTTTGGCTGAAGCTGGCAAGCACGTGCAACCAGGCATCACTACGGACGCGCTAGATGCGGTTGTGCACGAGTTCATGTGTGACCATGGCGCCTATCCGTCCACGCTGGGTTATCGCGGCTATCCCAAGGCTTGCTGTACCTCGCTGAATGAAGTCGTCTGCCACGGTATTCCCGACAGCACGGTGATCGCCGACGGTGACATCGTCAACATCGACGTCACCGCCTATATCAACGGTGTGCACGGCGATACTAATGCCACATTCCTTGCCGGAAACGTGAGTGAGGAAGCCCGACTTCTGGTCGAGCGCACCGCGGAGGCGACTCGTCGCGGCATCAACGCGGTGGCTCCGGGGCGTAATCTCAATGTGGTAGGGCGCGTGATCGAGGCATACGCCAAACGTTTCGGTTACGGTGTAGTGCGCGACTTTATGGGGCATGGCATTGGTGAGTCTTTCCATAGTGGGCTTTTTGTGCCGCACTACGATGATCCCGAGCTTGATATCACCCTTGAGCCGGGAATGACTTTCACGGTTGAGCCGATGATCACGCTCGGCACGCACGAATGGCAGATGTGGCCAGATGATTGGACTGTGGTGACCAACGACAAACGCTGGACGGCCCAGTTCGAACACACAGTGCTCGTCACCGAAACCGGCCGCGAGATCCTCACTCAGCTGCCGGATTGATTTCAATAAAGGTGAAAAATATGTCGGTAAAACGTCTACTAATAATATTTACGGGCGGAACCATAGCAGGAAATGTTGCCGAGAATGCGGTTTCACAGTCAGTTAAATCTGATCCTGAAGATTTTATGACCATACTCGGTAATTCTGTAGAAATCGTTAAGAAAAATTGGAACGTCGATATCCAGCCTATAGTTAAAGAGCTTTTCAATGTTGACAGTTCTAACATGCTTCCTGAAAACTGGTCAACCTTAGCTGGAGAAATAGAAAAATCATACGATGACTACGACGCTTTTATCGTGCTGCACGGAACAAACACCATGGGTTACACGTGCGCAGCTCTCTCGTTTGCGCTCGAAAATATTAATAAGCCTGTGGTGGTAACTGGTGCTCAAGTTCCACTCGGGTACTTAGGAAGCGACGCGACGACAAACCTGGTGAATGCGCTTAGACTAGCAGTTTGGGGCTACCATTCGATTAAAGGTGTGATGGCTTGCTTTGGTAGCAAAATTATTTCAGGAGTAAGAGTAAAAAAGGGTACAGACTTTGATTACGATCCATTCAAGTCCTTTATAACTGGTTCCTTGGGGCAAATTGGAAGGTTTATGCGAATCGACCAGGTTGCCATGGAGAAACATAACTCCTATCTCTCGAAGGTTAAGCCCTTAGCTATCCAGTCCAGAGCGCTCAGTGTTAAAAAGAATTTTGATACTAGTGGCATAGTTTCACTTTCGGAATTTCCAGGTATGTCACCAGAAGTACTTCAATCTATTGCTGACGTCAACAACACCAAAGGGTTTATCTTTAGAGCATTTGGTGCCGGAGACGCAAGCGCGTATCTGTTTGAAAGCTTTAAATATTTAAAAGAGAAACAAATACCGATTGTGGTAACATCCCAGGCCCCTAACGGAATTGCTAGTTTTCAAGTTAACGAAACAGGAAAGTATCTAAAAGATCACGATCTTGCTATTCCTGCTTTCGATATGAGTATCGAATCAATGACGACAAAACTAGCATGGTTACTTGCTCAAAACTTCAACTACGAACAGATTAAAATAAAAATGCTTGAGGACTTGCACGGTGAGATAAATATAGAACACGAATTGATGTAGTCATGGCTTGGTCATGGCTTCAGGGAAAGGTTCAAATCATGCTCTCAGCTTCTGGCTCGCCGCCGAGGTTGTAGCCGGAGCAGACTCGCGCCCACCCTTGGCGGCGGAACAAACGCATCAGGGGGCAGCCGTAGCAGTTCGGTGAACTCGGCTGCCTGCTGCCACCGCGCCGTACGCGAATTTCGCGCCGGCGCGGTGAGCTGTTGGATGAAACCCCGTTGGAGCAGCAGGCGAGCGTCGTAAAGCGCTGCCGGTCGATGCTGTGTGAGTTCGCGCAGCAACCAAATCGACAGACCGAATGGCGGGTTTGCGACGATCCGAAACGGAGTACTGGGCCAGCGAAAGTCGCGAATATCCCGCTGGACCACCGTGACGCCATAGGGCTCAACCCGGCGGCGTAGCGCTATAGCCGTCCCGGCGCGTTGCTCTACAGCAATAACGCGTGAGCCGCGTTGTGCCAGCGGCGTGGTGAGAGCCCCGAGGCCAGCCCCGAGATCGACAATGAGTTCGGTGCTTTGAGTGGGGATCACGTCAAGGACGCGTCGGACTGCCCAACCAGTGAGGTAATGCGCGCCGTGTGTGAGAGGCCGATTCGGGGATGCTGATCGAGCACGCCGAGTCGGCCGTGGCTGTACCACGGAACCTCATGATCATCGGCATGGTCGTACCTTTCGTTTTTCGTAGTTCTGTGAGATTTTCTACGGCTTTTTTAGGGAAAACGTAATGATAGACGTAGTTAGTTATTGCCAAGAAGCCGCGGAGTACGTCACCAGGGCTGACATGCGCGGCTGCAAGTGCGGCAACTGGCAAACGTAATCTGATTCTTTCGACTACCTTAGTCCGATGAACCTGTTTGGGCACACGCTTTACTTTGGGCTCATGAGTAAAGGATAACGTGCCCCAGTATTAAAGCTCGCCGCGAACCTTGGAGCCCTCATCAGTAGTTCACGTTCGAATGATCTAGCCCGGATTCACTCCTCTACTCATGAGCACCCTGATGTGTCGGGCGGCTGGTTACGTGCCGCCGTGTTCGGCGCCATGGACGGGCTTGTCAGCAACATTTCACTGATCGCTGGCGTCGGCGGTGGTGGGGCCAGCCAACACGCCATTGTGCTTACCGGCGCTGCGGGACTGGCCGCTGGAGCGATCTCGATGGCATTGGGGGAGTACACATCCGTGCGGGCGCAGAACGAGCAAATCGCCGCCGAGCTGAACAAAGAGCGCAGGGAACTGCGAGCTAATCCAGGAGTAGAGCATCGCGAACTGGTGCTGATGCTGCAACAGCGTGGTTACTCCAAAGGTCTGGCGCGACGCATTGCCCGTGAGGTGTCCAAAGACCCGGAGTTGGCGCTGCGCACGCATGCATTTGAGGAGCTTGGAGTCGCGTCCGACCAACTGGCATCGCCGTGGCTTGCGGCGATCTCGTCATTGGTCTGCTTTGCGGCCGGCGCCCTGGTGCCGTTGCTGTCATACCTGTTCGGTAGTGATCAGCTGTGGCATTCACTGGCTGTCGGCGGCGTTGGCTTGTTCACCGTAGGTGCATTGGTGAGCCGATTCACCGCACGGACATGGTGGCTCAGCGGCGCACGGCAGCTCCTCTTTGGTGCCGCCGCCGCGGGTGTTACATATCTGATTGGCGTGTTAGTGGGCTCCGCCGTCGCCTAAAGTTGCGTGAAGCTGGCGACTACAGTTGCTGCTCATGGCCGTTGACCAACAGATAGCAGTTCACCGTTTCACCGAGGCGCAGTGGAGCTCGCCGGCGCAAGGTTCGGAGGAGTGCCGCATAGAGTTTGCCCAGTTTGATGAGTTGATCGCGCTGCGAGACTCCACGGAACCTAACGGACCGTATTTAATTTTTGACATCGATGAGTGGGAAGCCTTTTTGGCTGGCGTGCGGCTGGGGGAGTTCGATCCCGATCAGCTGACGGGGAGCGCCTGCTGCACTCAAACGTCGTGACCAAAGGCAGCTAGGCGGCTCAGGGCCCGAGGCTGTGTAACCTTCCCCGGCTCAACGACCGGGCTGTATAACCTCCCCGGCTCAACGACCGGGGAAGGCCACCGCTGGCAAGCGTGCGCCGCTGCGACTACGCCATCGGGTGGCCTGCACAGCGCAATCGGTGAGCGCAGCCAGCGCGACTGATCGGTTGCCGCCCATTGTCTGATTCAACAGCGCTCGCCAGTATGCGCCACAGCTGTCTTCGAGCCGGATGGCTAGCTCTCTGGCCTCGCGCTCATCGTGGATCGCATGGGGCAGTTGATAGCTTGACTCGGCGGAGACGGCGGTATGGCCCTGGGCTGTAACGACTGCCGCGAGGGAGTCCCGCCGATCCCGATGCGTGGCAATCGCCGCAAGGGCCTGGTCGCGTTGCTGGTCGGGGAGGTGGGCGCCAAGAGCGCCGTAGCCATAAATAGTGGCATGCTCGCTGCTGAGCGCGGCTTGCAGTGCTGAAATCGGTGTGCGAGAACCACTAGTCAGCCCCCAGCCAGCTGACGGCTTTGGGCTTCCTTCACCGAGCAACACTAGATGCGTGGCTTGACACGCTGCGATACTTCCGAATAGTGCAATGCTGTCGACCAACCGCGAGGCTGCGCCAGCATCGATGAGTGGTAGATCGACGCAGCGTTGTGCGGCAATCGCGCCTACCCAGCGTTGGCGCTCGATCACTCGGGCCCGTGCGTCGTCGGGAACAGTGGATGGATCGCTGGGGGTGACGAACCTTACGCTACCGAGGCGGTTTCGTAACGCGGAGAGGTGGGCCTCGTGATTGGTTTTTAGGTTCTGTGCGATCGCAGTACTTGAGTTACCTAACTTTGAGCCACTTAACGCGGCGTCAGGTGCGGAAGTCAGAGTTTGGAGCGCGACGGTTACCGCGCCACCTAACTGCCGCAAGGGGGCAACACTGAGCTTGAGCCGCTTGCCACGGGATACGCTACAGCCCGTGCTACCTAGCGTGGCCCCAACGCCGGCAGCGACCGCGATCCCGGCCAGTAGGTCGCGTCGCGAGATCGAATACGGGGGTGTTACGTACATATGTGGAGTCTGCCATTGAATTCCGACCGCCTATAACCGGCAGTCGGTAGGTCGCCGGTGGCACCATACAAGGATGCTTGTGGAAGTAACTACCACCTTTGTAGAGATGACATCGCTCGACGAGCTTCGGCCGGGTTGCCTGCCGTCTGTCCCGGTCAAGCTGGAAAGCGCTGATTCGGCCGGTTCGGCGTCGCTATTGCGCTCGATCTATACCCGTATCGCTGTGCCGTATGGCTGGGCAATCGTGAAGTGGGCCGACGAACAATGGGACGAGTGGTTTAGCCATCCCGAAAGACGGCGATCGATCCTTCGCGTGGGTGAGGAGGCCGCGGGGATGGTGGAGTTAGAGCCCCAGCCTGAGCGGCAGGTTGAGATCGTTGTCTTTGGGCTCGTTCCGGAGTTCGTCGGCAAAGGCTTTGGTGGGTATTCGCTGACCCTGGCTACTAAATCTGCATGGAATGTCGAACATGGTAATGCCGAGCACGGTGCCACTCGGCGAGTGTGGTTACATACCTCCTCACGCGACCATCCGCACGCGATGGGCAACTACCTGCGTCGGGGGTTCCGGCCGTTTCGAACAGAACACAAGTACAAAGAGGTGTCGGCGTGAAGTTTTCGACCACTTGGACAAACGTGGAGCACCGCAATGCCTAACGAAGGGTCTTGTCACTGCCGGGTGTGTGGGTGGCTATTGACTGATCCGCCATGGGGCGCCGACGGACGTACACCTCTGTTTGATTACTGCCCCTGCTGTGGGGTGGAGTTCGGATATCAAGATGCGGCTCCGGCTGGAGCTCGTCGATTTCGGGAACTTTGGCTGGCAAAGGGTGCACCCTGGTCTGAGCCCGATCAGCGGCCACCTAACTGGGACCTAAACGCGCAACTCGCGGCCATCCCTGTCTTGTTCAAATGAGGCTCGAGGAGCTATGCAAGGACTTGGTGACCCTTGGCTGCCTATAAGTCCGGAGCTATGCTTTTAGCAGTGAAGCCAGAAATCAACGGACGACCGCGTACAGGTCGCCTTGGCGACGAGTGATTTGCCAGCCGCTGAGCAACAGCGAGCGTAGCTGCGCGTGGTCTTCGTGGTGAACGAGTTTGGTTTCAACGGTTGGCTGCCATTCGTCCGCTCGCCATTCTCCACGGAATCGGTCGGTTGTGCCGGTATAGAAGGGATCAGATGCCACGCCATACGCGTTGTCGATCCAACCGACGATTCGGGCACCATAGGCAAGATAGGCAGCCACCCCGTTAACATTTGATGGCGAGACGCTCCATTGGACCTCACGAAATCCTTCATCAACCGTCCACTGGGTCATCGCCTCAAATAACCGACGGCCGATTCCCCGCCCTTGATGTGCGGCGGCAACGACCATGTCCGGCATCTCAATATGGTTACGGCCACGAAGGGCAACGAGGGCACCCAACGGCTCTTCCGCGGAACCCGCCAACAAAATCAACTGGTCCGAACGGACAAGGTCGTTCATGAAGCCGACGCGAAACATAGTCGCTGGGGCAACCATGTCAAACACGTCATCGAGAACCTGGGCCACTGCCGAAAGGCCCGGCTGCGTCGATGGCCTGGAAATTTGAACGTCCACCACGATGACATTAGCGAAGCGCCCTGGTTCTCAGAGGGTGAGGGGCATTCAAGGCCGTGAAGCCTCAGTCGAGCGATTTCCAGGAGCAAGGAGAAAGCTTGACTAAATAGCCTGAGCTGGCGCTTTGTGCATTGGAGCGGGCGACCGGGATCGAACCGGCATGGCTAGCTTGGAAGGCTAGGGCTCTACCATTGAGCTACGCCCGCATGTGGTCTTTCTGCGGCATCAAAACCTTACCGTATAGCGACCGGAAGTGCTCATGGCACAGACAGACCTGGCGCCACCTGTGCAAATATTCCGCGACGCCTACCTGCCGTGCGTAACTCAGAATTACGGTTTTGCCGACACGGGCACGGCCCGTGTCCTAGCATGCCGCGTATGCAGAAGTTGCGGGTTTCCACACCTCAAAATGATGGCCTGGTTTTCGATGTGATCGGAGTGGGCGCTCTCAACGTCGACTACATTGCTCGGGCGCAGGCAGCCAGCGCCGGCTGGACGCAGTCCATAGTGGCTGTGCTGTCAGCAATGGTGCCGAAGTTGAATCCTCCGTTGCGGTGGAACACCGAAAGATTGTCCGCGGAGTCCCCCGTGTGGGCTCCGTGGGTAGTTCCGCCCGATGACGTCACGGTGGAGTTAGGTGGATCGGCCTTTAACACCATCCATGCTCTGGCGCACACTCGTATAGGCGCCAAGGTTGGGTATGTTGGAGTGGCCGGAAATACCCCACCATCGGTTGATTCTTTCGAGCAGGCGTTCGATAAGGCAGGCGTGGACCGAAGCTTTGTGCATTCCCGAAGTGAGCAGCCGGCAGGCGTCTGTTTGTCGGTGCTAGAGCACGGCGAGCCCACCATGCTTACCTACCCCGGCGTGAATTTGGCAATGGCCGCGTATCTGGAGGCTGAAGCAAACGCCATAGTCGAGTACTTGGCCAGCGCCCGAGTTATCCATGTGACATCGCTCCTGGATGCCGAGAGTCCGAAGCATCTACTGCGCGTGCTGCGTGAGGTGAAGCGCCGCAGCCCCGCCACGGTGATCAGCTTTGACCCGGGATTTGCCTGGTGCATGGATTTTACCGGTGTGTTGGCCGATTTTGCTGATGTGAGTGACATCATGTCTATGAATCAGCTGGAACTGTTCGCCGCTGCCAACTGCAGCTCCATGGCCGACGACAAGCACGCTGCGCGCCTGGTGGTGGATCGTTTTATGGGTGGCAGAGGAATCTTGATCGCTAGGGCTCCAGGCAGCGTGACGTACTACCAAGCGAGCAAAGATACATTCACCACCCAAACTCATCGGTATGTTCGGCTGCCTGAGGGCGAGGTGATAGACGCTACGAGTGCGGGGGATGTGTTTGCTGCGGGCTTTCTGGCGGGTTTTCTCGTCGATCCTCACGATCTCGAGGTTGGCATTGCGCTGGGCATGAAACTAGCCCGTACACATGTGCAGCATCTCGGCGCCGCCGGATACCAGTACTTTCCGGCCATTGCGGCTGAGTCGATCCGCCTGCAGGCATCTGAAGAGGTGCCCTCTGATGCCTAGCTCCACGACTGAGTAAGCTAGCTTTGCGCCGAGCAAGGTTCGGCGTACGGGGTGTAGCGCAGCTTGGTAGCGCATCCGCTTTGGGAGCGGAGGGTCGCAGGTTCGAATCCTGTCACCCCGACCAGGCAGGGCTTATTGGAACCGTTGGCCCTGTTGGTTGTCCGGTTGCTGAGGGCGATGGTTTCCCATGGGAGGCTGTCGCCCTCAGTGCTGTGTGGGGGTGTGCGGTGCGCTTACGTCCTGATTTCGGGGCCGATATCGAAGGTCGCGGCAGGTGGGCTCTCAAGATTGAGCTCGGCAATAATTAAGTCAGGTTCTGCATAGCAGCGCCAGGCCGGTATCCGATGCACTGTCGTCGAGGCGGTCGCTACGTCGATCCATGCCAGCACCTTGCGAAGCTTTTTCCCGTCCGTGTCGCCTTGGGGATCGTCTATTAGGAGCGCCGCTCTAGCTGCAGAACTGCTGGCCACAATGTCATACCGGCGGCCCGCCATTACGGCATCCCGCTCGACATTCAGGCCACTGCGGTGCAAGGCGGCGTGAAGCCGATCCGCTGCCGCATAGGGTGCGGTTGTTTCCGCGTCGCTATTGTTGGATTCGCGCGCCAACTCGGTCAGTAGTCCTTGCTGGCTCGCCCACCACTGGCGATCGCCCACCACCACCAGCTGTGATCGGGCTCGGGTGATCGCAACGTTCCAGAGATGGGTCTGGTGAACTAACCAGTTTCGGGTGTTGTCCCGCACTCCGTGGGCGCCAACCGGTGAAATCACCATGATGTCTTGTTCGCTGCCCTGGAACTGGTGGATGGTCCCACACATGACCTCGGTTTCTGGAACTCCGGCTGCTGCAAAGGCTCGTGCGAGCTGACGCCGCTGATCCGACAGCGGAGTCACCACACCGATCGATACTCCTGGATACTCCATGAGCAGACGCTGGACTTCGGCAACCACTGCGATGAGCTCCGGCTGATTACTGCCGGAGCTCTGATCACCGTGGGTGAACGCGCCACCAACATGTTGCCACTGCACCGCTGGTTCGGCTGGTGCTGCGAGCCTGGCCGGGTCAGTCAGGACGGTAAGGCGTCCCTGATACACGGCTCGGTTCGGTCCGGCGATTATGTCGGGATGGCATCTGTAATGTTCGTCAAGCAGATGGATTCGGTCGGACACTGCGGCGAACGCGTCATAACCGGAGTGTCTGGTGTAGGTCAATCGTCGGGACTCGAGCCAGTCGCTGCTCAGTCCCGCCTCGGATTTGCGCTGGGTTTCTTCTTGCTTGGGCAGAGTAATCACCGGCGTAAGCTGCCGTGGGTCTCCGATGATCAGCGCCCGTCGAGCCCGGTAGAGCATTGGCAGGATCGCGGGAATCGTGCACTGCGCCGCCTCGTCGATGATGACGAGGTCGAACAGTGCCGGTTGTGGTACCAACGCGCGGGCTGACATTGCCGAGGTGGCCCAGGCGGGAAGAGTCCCCAGCAGCTCGCGGAATCGTGACCACGCCTTTGGCGGAGTCTTCGACATCTCATCACAGCGCAAGCGCAGTATGTCGGTGCCTTTGCGAATGCGGTTAGCAAGCTGTATCCGCAGCAGCTCACGGCTGTACTTCGGCCGCTTTACGGTGACCAGCTCAACCAGTCGAGACCAGGTGGCGTAGTCGTCGGGAAGTTTTGCGAGCCGGCGCCGGCCGCTACGCCACCGCAGCTCAACGGTGACCTGATGTGTGAACTCCTCAATTGCGGCACGGTCGGCCAGGTGGAATGCGCGCAACCGCCATCCCAACCGCCATCGCCACCACCAGCTGAAAACGCCCCCGGCCGTTGCTCGCTGCGCCAAGTTGGCGAGGCTAACCAGCTTTGTCTCTTCCGCCGGCAACTCGAGTTCGTCACGGTCCTCGAGCACCCGTTCTGTGGCGAGCTCGGCGAGGTCGCGCTCGATGAGGCGTTGATCGTCGAGCGCGCAACGCAGCTGAGTGATCTCCTGCTGGACAAGCCGCAGCTCAGCCTCAGCTGTCCGCTCATCGCCAGGCGGGGCGCCGGCATGGGCGGTGAGCAAACTCGCGAGCAGGCTCGGCTCCTGTGCTCGGTAGTGCTGATTACCGGTCCGCACCAGCAGACCGGGACCGACTGCCGCAGCGATCCGGTCTGTTACCTCGTCCACCGCTTTGTTATTGGTGGAGCCGACCAGTACGGTCTGGCCCGCTGCGGTCGCGGTAGCCACAAGTGCGGTAACGAGCTGGCTCTTCCCCGTCCCGGGTGGCCCCTGTGCGACGGTGAGGCGCCGAGACATCGCAGCCTGGATGATCTGCTCCTGGGCCTCATTGAGTCGATCTGGAGCCACGATGGTGACAGGTTTGATGGTCATAGGTTCGGCAGACGAATCATCTCCCACGCTGCGTCCGGCGAGTGTGCCAAGAGCGGAAGTGGTGATTTTTTTCGGGTCAGCCGCGATTAAGTCACGCAAATCTTTGATCAACATGCATTGCGCTGTCTCACTGACGTCAACCCCGTGCAACACGGCAGTGTTTTGCACACGATTAAGCGGCCCGGTATTTACCGTGCCGCTGAGTTCGGTGGGATCGATAGGAACGGCGGCAGCGACGCCGAGCACTTCCATTAGGCCTCTGACTGTTTCACCTAACGTGTCCGGATCGCCCGCGACGAAGGTCTCCTCGACCTGCTGGACTAGGTCGTCGATCTCCACGTCACCGAGGCCGAGTTTTTGTGCGAGCGCACGGTTGAGCTGCGGTGGCAAGGTGGGGAGTAGGCCGCCGTCTGGCGTGAGCGTCACGTCGCTGATCAACAACGGAGCACACTGGGGCCCCGAATGTTGCCCGGTACTACGCTGCACCAACACCGGATATCCGTACCGCAGCTGGCGGCCTTCGGCGACCATTCGCTGGCCGAGTGCGGCGATCGCGGCGAAACCGTTCCATTCGTTTACTTCGCCGACAAATACCTGCTCGGGTCCTGCCGGCACCGCCTGATACGTCTGCCGAGCCTTGACATCGATGAAGGATCCCAACACCGCCGACCGCTCCATGCAGGAGACGTAGTACCGCAGCAATCGACGCCAATAGTCGGCGTCGAGATCGCTGTCGGCTCCTTGAAGTGGCGTTTTCTTACCAGACACAACTCCAACCGACGGTTCGATGGTGACTAGCTTGATGGGTTCAGTGACACCTTCGCTCGACTCAACCGGCCGCCGGTGCGGATCGCGGGCTAGCTGCCCCTGCACATAGCGGGTCAGGTCATTTGTAGTTATCCAGCTCTCGCCGTTAAAGGCCGTCGCCGCACCTCGCAGGCCGGTCAGCACCGCGTCAGTGAACACCGAAGGGCGATCGTTCCCCTGAGTCTTGGAAGCTCTAGCGTGATTGCTGGAGGTGAGGACGAATGTGCCATGCTGTCGGACTCCGTGGCGCGGCTCCTGCCGGACGCCGCCGCTGAACCGGTTGCGAGCCCCGAACGCGCCCGAGAAACAACAGTCCAGCAGCACTACTTTTTGGCTCGCGCGCGTGATGTTCAGTAGATGCCGCAGCACCCCGTCGCTGTCCACGGCGCTGGCGTGCAGCTGTTCGTGCCGGGTGTCGGTTGCGGCGAGAAACACTGACTCCCGGTCGCGCTCATCCATCAATCCGTGTCCCGAGTAGTACAACAGGGCAAGATCGCCCACCCGGCGGTCACCGAAGAACTCCTCGAGAGCTGAGGCCAACTCATCTCGACCAAGGTCGAGATGGGTGTCGACCCGTTCGAAGTTGCCAGCGGCATCGAGCAGGGCCTTCAGCTGGCCGATGTCGTTGCCCACCATGGGCAGCGGCTTGAGTGTAGAGTCGTCGTGGAATACCGAGGTGCCCAATAGCAGGGCATAGCGACCCATCAGAGTCGGTCGCGTTCGATGGCACTCTGCATCGTCTTGATGATTGTCTCTACCTCATGGCGGGTTGGACGGTCTATATAGAGGTCGGTATCACCGACCTTAAGCTGCACCTTGCGCCCAGCATTACGGTTAAGGAACGCCACAACACCTTCCAGAAGCAGGCGTAGGTAGGCCGGGTCCAATCCCGGTAAGACGCTAAGCGTAGCGACGGCGAGCTCGGCCGTCCCCTTGTCGCCTGGCCTGGTCGAATCAGCGACATACTCTACCTCGGCCGCCGGAGGGAGCTCATCGGCGAGCTCGGCGGTCAGCCGCTCCAGAACGAAGTCGTCATCTTCAGTAGTGGTGGTGAACTTTATAAACAGCCGTTTTTGCGCCAACGCGCCCTCCCTGGAAGATTGATGACGGCCAGCCTACGGCAAACAACTGCTAACTGAACCCCTTCATGCGCTCAGAAGGTCGGCGAATCCACTAGAATGCCAAGGCTATAACTACCAGTGCGTTCAATCCCTAGAAAGGGCTACTAAGTACTACCAGATTAGTGTATAGCAACGTTACGATGCACTACATGAGTACTTCGTTGCCAATCAGATTCCAAGACGATTTGGTGTCTCGGCTGCGTAGCCGAGCCCGTCGTATCCCCGGAGCGACGGCCTCTGGGCTAGCCCAGTTGTATGTGGATGAGGGTATGCGGGTAGAAGAGTATCCAGGAATTATCTTCAAAAACGGACCATCCGGTAGACGAGCCGCGTTAGCGGCTGGCCCGGATGTGTGGGAAGTAATCCGCGCCGTGAGCGAAATCGACGAACGCGGCGAGGCCGCGATCGAGGCCACTGCGGAACTACTGAACCTTACCGAAAATCAGGTGCGTTTGGCGATGCGCTACTACGCCGGCTACCCGGCCGACATCGACGCCGAGATGGCCCGCAATGCCGCTGAAGCCGACGGCGCCTATCGCGTCTGGCAGGTCGAACGCCGACTCGTCGCATGAATAAACACCATCAAGCTCCGGCATTGCTACTCGACGAGATGCACCACCCCAAAGTCGCGGAAGAACTACGCAATCGAGGCTACGATGTGATCGCGGTAGCTGACACTGCCGAGCTACGCGGGTATACCGACGAACAGTTGTGTTCTTGGTCAGCTGAGCACCAGCGGTGGATCGTTACCGAAAACATCAAGGATTTCCGCCCGTTGCGCGTTGCCGCACAAGAAGCAAACGGACCAGTCGCGCAGCTATTGCTGACCAGTCCGCGCGCCTTTCCTCGAAGCCGAAAAAACCTTGGCGGACTCATCGCCGCACTCTCGCAATGGCTTGAGGAAGGCCACCAGATAGCCGTGCTAGCCGAGGACTGGCTCATCGGCTAGCAGGCCCCTGGAGGCTAGGACGGCAGTCCTTCTAGTTCTTCCTCCTGCAACTCGTGCTCGTCAGTTTGGCCGGCTAGCACAGGAAGGCGCAGCCGGAGCGCGAGGTAATAAATGCCGAGGCTGAACACGGCCATGACGGCGATATCCCAGCCAAAACCAAGAGTGCCGGTAGGCCCTTCAATGCCCAGCAAAGGGATGCGATCGGTGTCCTGAATATTAAATGAGCTCAGGTAGGAGACGAGTCCCAGGCCGACTAGATACGGCCACATCCATGCAACAGGCCGCCATGCCAGCGTAGGGCGCTGGGCGGCGGGAGTGGTCGCGAGCGCGGTACCAAGCAGCACAAATCCGATCGCGATGGCGACGAGCAGCTTCCAGACGACCACCCAGGCGGAGAACAGAATGATTTCGTTGGCAACGATGAATGCGAGCGGAGCGAGCACCGGCGAGCACGGTAGTCGGTACGGGCGTGGTTGATCGGGCGCCGTTTTGCGGAGCGCGCCGAGGGCGAGCGGGATCATCGCGTAGGCGATGACGGTGGCCGAGGAGACGAAGCCGACTAGTTGTTGCCAGCCGGGGAACGGCAAGAAAACGATCATTCCGCACAGAAACGAAAAGGCGATGGCGTAGACAGGAACACCGCGCAGGTTGAGGCGGCCGAAGATAGCCGGGATGTACCGCTGACGCCCCATGGCATAGCTGAGGCGGGAGCTAGTAGCAACATAGAGCAGACCCGTACCGGTAGGGGAAATGAACGCGTCTGTGTAGAGCGCAAATGCGAGCCAACCAAGGCCCAAGCCGGTGGCCAAGGCAGCGAAGGGACCGAACTGTTTGGTGCTCCCGGACGAGCTGAGCGCGGACCAACCATGCTGCAGGCTGGCCGGGTCAAGAGCGGCAATAAAAGCAAATTGGAGCGCCAGATACAACACCACACCGATCAGCACGGAACCGATAACCGCGAGCGGAATATTGCGTCGCGGGTTGCGGCTTTCGGCGCCGAGCTGAATGGCCTGCTCGAAACCGATAAAACCGAAGATGACGCCCCCGGTCGCGATAGCGCTAAAGACGCCTTTCATTCCAGCGGGCATGAACCCCCCACCGGCGGTGAAGTTTCCGGAGTGAAACGAAATGAACACGAGGGCGATAACCGTGACCACGGGGATGGCGATTTTCCACCACATGGTGACGATGTTGGTTTTAGAGAGCCATCTGACCCCGAGCACGTTGATCGCCGAGAAGAACAGCATCATGAGCGCGGCGACAGCGTAGCCAAGGCCGGTGAGAACGATCTGGCCGGCGTGGTTGACGGTGAGCCCCGATATGTAATGGGTGGCGTACTGCAATGCCGCTTCCACCTCGATGGGGGCGGTGGTGACGCAGCCGAGGAACGCAAACCACCCGGCGCAGAAGCCAGCGAGGCTACCGAAGGCAAAGTGGGGGATGCGGGCGCTCGCGCCGGCCACAGGGAACATGGCGCCAACTTCAGCATGAGCTAGAGCAAGGATAGTCACGGCGGCGCCGCCCAGAAGCCAGCTCAACATCGCCGCCGGCCCGGCTATGCTGGACGCGGTGAGGGCGCCGAAGAGCCAGCCTGAACCGATGACGGAGCCTAAAGAAGTAAACAGGAGCCCAACGGGTCCGATATCTCGGCGCAGGTAGCGGCTAGTGCGCATTTCGGTCATGCTGCGGTACTTTAGCCGTTTACGCTGTACAGCGTCGTCCCGCACGCTAGGACGTGTGCTTTTTTCGATCCGTCTCTGCTGGTGCTGAGTTTATTTGTTTGGGGACGCCCAGCTTGCTGAATCAATGGCTAGAGAATCTTGTGACGTGGCGTGAGACGCCTACGTTAGCGATGGGTGGCCGTGCTGTACGCCGCCCAGAGTTCGCCGCGGCCGATTTAGACAGATCGTGGGCTTTATTCAATAGCGCAACCTTGCTGCACCCAGTCCTTGAGACCGACAGACCGCGAATATTGGATGAAGTGGAGGCGTTTTATGCCGCGAGCAATACTGCCTGTCCACGAGGTGATTTTCTGCTCTGGAGTCCTTGGCATGTGCCAGGACTAGACGCGCGTGGTTGGAAACTCCATGACCACATGGTCATGATGCACCGTGGGGTCAACGCTGCACGACAAACACCCCCACCTCAAGGACTGACGATTGAACGTGTGTGTGACGCGATCACTTTGAGCACATTCGTGGATGTCGTGGCGCGGGCGTTTCCCTTTCCTGACCTGCGTTCGGCCCCCGATGCTTGGGATGAGCGGGTTCTTTCTCACCCGCGCCTGCGCTTTTGGCTCGGTCGCTTTGATGGGCATCCAGTTGCCACTTCAGCGACAGTGGTAGCCGGCGGTCTCAATGGGGTCACACTCGTTGCAACGCTTCCAGAGTTTCGGCAGCAAGAGTTCGGTGCCGCCCTGGCGTGGCAGGCCGCCACCGCCGAGCCGAGCCTTCCATCCGCACTGTTAGCTGGGGAAAAACCTAGACCGGTCTATGAGCGCCTCGGGTTTACCTCGATCACCCCGTTCACGGTCTGGAGCCATCAGCGATAGCTTTCTCCCAGCTCCAGCGGGAAAATGACCAGTCCAGCTATTTCGATGGCAGCTCATCGCGGTGCCGGCTAGCTGCTTCGTGAAACATTCGGGTGATGTCGCCGGCCTTTTCGATCGGCGCTAGCCGAGTTTCCTGGGCCGCTTCCGGCTCACCTACGGCAAGCAGTTGTTCATTGACGTACTCGGCCTGAGCGGCGAATTCACGGTAGTAGGGCGGCATATCCGCTTCGGCAACACCGGCGTCGGGGTTGGTTCCTGACCGGGCCGGCGCAAAAGTCTCATGCGCCTGGCGGCTGGTGTGCCTGGAGAGGTTAGGCAGCTCTTGACCTCTCCGGGGCTGGTCCAGGTCGGCCAAGGTGTGGAACGCTGGGGACCAGGCGTCTCGTCGGGTCAGCGGCGGCGCGAGTGGTGCGAACACTGCTCGCAGCGTGGAAGGAACGCTGGCATGGTCTCGCACAGTGTCATCGATTTTCCCGGCGGCTACGTACGGGGAAACCACCACTGCCGGTACGCGGGGGCCGAGCAGGGTGAAATCAAAGGCGGCCGCCTTCTTGTTCACCAGGCCGGTAGTCAAGCGGCGTAACCAGCTATGCGAATCGCCCGGACTTGGCACCCCAGTAGGAGGCGGAACGTGATCGTAAAAACCACCGTGCTCGTCGTAGGTGATCACAAATAGGGATCGCTCGAACACCTCAGGCTGGGCACGCAACGCCTCGTAAATGTCGGCGATGAGTGATTCCGCGCGGCCGAAGTCGGTGTCGCCCGGGGTAAAGCTGTCGTAGGACGCGTCAGAGACAAGGTTGTTTTCTGGATGCTGGCTGTTACTGACGTCGGGCGCGCCGACGAGAGGGGCGTGGTCGAGTGTATGTAACGCCGGCCGGTGGTTGGGTTCAAGGAATGAGTAGGCGGGAAGCTGCCCCGCCTGGACGTGTCGGGCAAACTCATCCAACCGAAACCACTTGGCGTGCCGCTCCGGGCTATCCCATAACCGAGGAAACGCCCACACCTGCGGGGTGTCGTCGTGGTAGATATGCCACCCTCGGCCGTTATCCTCCAGTAGTTCGAAGATGGTGCGATCGGTGTAGGGGCGCAGCTCGATGTCGGTCTCACCGTCGGAGGTGGCGGCGTGCAGGAAGTTTCGGTTAGGCCAGGTTTCCCCGGGTACAGAACAAAACCATCGAGTACACACGGCGAACTCGAGGGCAAGGGTGCTCAGCACCGAGACATTGCTTGATGGCTGGCAGCGCATCACCAGCGGCCCGCGGTCCGGGATCGCCGCGTTATGGCTGGCCTTGCGCGCCCCCCGCCAGTTCAGCTGTGTCCACCAATTCAGCAGCGGACCGAGCAGGCCACCAAACTTCGGTGACACCAAACCACGGTACTTTCGCTCGTAGCTGGCCACAAAGCCTTGGTTGGTCGGTTTACGCTCGGCCAGAGTTCCTCGAACCGCGAGCTGCTCCATGACTCCATCGTGCGAGTGGTCCGGGCCAGCGGGGATGACCGTCTTCGCGTCCGGCGTGGCTGGAATCGGCGGATTCCCTTTCCAACCCGGGTTTTCATATGGGCCGTCACTGTGTAAGCCATCGAACCGCGGATCCGGATGCGCTAAGAACCCAAGCATGTGGTCGAACGAGCGATTCTCCAGCACCAGCACGATGACGTGCTCAATCTCAGCCATGCCTATTTCTCCTACCTCGAGAGTTGCTCGTAGTCACGTCTCTGGTCTTTCTGGAGGGTTAAGTCCCAAAGTAAGCTACCAATGAAACTTGTTCAGTACTGCTCATTGAGCCCGTCTCAATGAGAACACTGAGGCAATTCGCTGCTAGTTATACCGATCAGGTATGATAAATCTTGTAGCCCGTTCAGTTCTGCCTCGGGCCGATGCAACAGCATGTCGACCACCACGCGCCGCGGCGAGTTTGAGTCCGCGCCGGGCAGGACGACCCTTCCACGTTCGGAGCTTTTATGGCGGCCCGCCGCCCCCAACTCTCACCTGCCCTTATCTCCTCAACTCCCGACCTGAGCACTGGTGCTAGCTTTGCCGACCTTGGTGTTCCGGCGCCGCTCGTTCGTGGGCTGAGCCAGCTCGGCATTACCCGTCCGTTTCCGATCCAAGAGGCAACGCTGCCGCACTCGCTGGCCGGCCGAGACGTGCTCGGTAGAGGCCGGACTGGCTCGGGAAAAACCTACGCGTTCGTGCTTCCCGTGCTTGCTCGGCTTGCCCAAAGCCAGACCTCTCGACGTCCAGGGCGTCCACGAGCGTTGATCTTGGCCCCTACCCGGGAACTAGCCAGTCAGATCGAGGCATCCATCGCGCCGCTGGCCGCAGAACTTGCGCTCACCACGATGACTGTCTTTGGTGGCGTCGGTGCCAATCCGCAGATCCGTGGCCTTAGGGCTGGCGTGGATGTTTTGGTGGCGTGTCCAGGTCGCCTTGCTGATCACATTGCAAGCGGCTACGCAAATCTGGACTCGGTGGAGATCACGGTGCTGGATGAAGCCGACCACATGGCTGATCTCGGTTTCCTGCCGGTAGTCAAACGTTTGCTCGACCAGACTCCCCGCTCGGGGCAGCGCATGCTGTTTTCGGCAACTCTCGACACAGGTGTCGACGTGTTGGTGAGGCGTTACTTGTCTAATCCAGCCACCCACAGCGTGGATTCCGCTCAGTCTCCGGTAGCCGTAATGAGCCACCACGTGCTGCACGTGCTGCACGAGAACCGACTTCCTGTACTGGTGGATCTCGCGGCTGCACCGGGACGCACAATCATGTTCACGCGGACCAAACGTGGTGCCACCCGGCTAGCCCGTCAGCTAGTGTCGGCCGGAGTGGCCGCCGTGGAGTTACACGGCAATCTGGCGCAGAACGCGCGCACGAGAAACTTGCTTGCGTTCTCTAACGGAACAGCTCAGACGCTCGTAGCCACTGATATTGCCGCGCGCGGCATCCACGTTGACGACGTGGCATTGGTGATTCACGCCGATCCTCCAATGGAACACAAGGCATATCTGCACCGCTCGGGCCGAACCGCGCGCGCGGGTGCAAGTGGCACCGTGATCACGCTAGCCACTAATGAGCAGATGGCCGATGTGCGTGATCTAGCGCGTAAAGCGGGAATCACCCCGACTACCACACAGCTGTCTCCAGGCCACCCACTATTGGCCGAGTTGGCCCCCGGTGAGCGATGCTTCACCGCACAGCCGCCTGTGGCCAAGGTCGCGCAGTCTCCCGCACGAAATGGCGGTGACCGACGTGGTGGCCCCCGCAGCGGAACGCGACACACAAATAAGCGGGTCGAAACGGGTGATCGTAAAGATCGTGCCAGCTCAACCCGTGCCAGCTCAAACCATGGGAAAACGAACTTCCCTGCACGTCCTCGGCGCTCTGGAGCGGCGGAGTTTTCTTCGGGAGCTCGGTTTGACGACCGGCGTGATAACGGTTAATTAGATGTTCAACGAGTTTTTAACCCAGCTTCGCTAGGTTAAAACTGAAGACAGCGTATTCACTTACGAGGATCTGAGAACAGTACTTCGTACAGAGTAGCTGTCCCTTCAGACGGTGCCTGCGCAATAGCGTTGATGATCTATTTATGGACGGCTATGGACATGAAATCGCTTCCACTACCCCTCTGAACATTGGTTTTAGGCTAACATGCAGTTTGGTTTATGGACGGCTATGGACATAAGCTTGCGTTGCATGGGGGATTTCAGATTTCTAGGAAACCGTAGGCTCGCCGAGTTATGCCTGCCAGGTGCCAACGAGCAGCTTTGCGTTCGCCGCGTAACGCCACCAAACTCATATCGCGAAGCCCGGACAAAATACTACGCACTCCGCGCTCAGTCAGTCCAGTTTCGGCAACGAGACCACTTCGAGTAGCAGGTTGTTGGTGGGCGACGGCATCGATAATTCTGAGCTGTTCAGCGGACAATTTCAAGGCAGTGAGCATAGGAGAAAAGAAGCCAGGGCGAGTGAACGTCACCTGCACCGCCTGTGACGTTGTGGTAATCGTTGGGGCAGGCAGTCCGGCTTCGCGTGTATGGTCCACCATGCGAAGGGTTCCCGTGCCGAGGCTTTCGACGATACCAGACCGGTACAAGACCTGGGCGATCTTCGGATTCCACGGTTGCGCCTGATGGGGAGCATAAAGCTCGTCAGGTATCAGTCCGAAGTGGAGTGTTCCAATGCTAGCGATCTCTACTCGATCATCAAAGATTTTGACACCAAGCGATCCGGACGCCGATTGGTATTCGCGGTGGGCAACCGCGTTAGCGAGAGCTTCTCGTACGGCCAAGCCAGGAAGCTCAGGTATGTCTTGGCGCCGCATTTGCCCTGGCGTAAGCTTGGAATTTATGCGTAGTCGAGAAGAGATAAAGCTTTCAGCCTCCCGGAGAATCGTGAAGGCGTTGCCGTAAACCTGACGGACTTCAGCTAGGTCAGCGGTCGTTGTACCCCGAAAAACGGCAAGTTTAACCACGCACTGTAAATAGTGGAGCTCGATTGCAGTGTTTTGTCCGAATAATACTGCTCCAGCATGGTTGAGTTTGTTTTCTTGCAATAATCCAAGGCCAAGCAGTAACTTCTGAGAGCCGCCTCCTCGCAAAAAAGAGGCATCAATACGCTGTCGATCCACCCCAGAACTAAGCACATTCGATAGCAGCTGAGCGTCGGTGTCGTCGATAGTAAGTGGCGATCTCTCCGACTCCCACCGCGCAGAGCCGAATGCCTGTTCCAACAGGCATTTTTGTTGTTCATCAAAGGTCATTGGTTGAGTAGTAGCGCCCATGCGCCGATATGCCAATCCGCGGTACAGATAGGGGCGAAACCGGCCGGACTCCGCAGTTACAGTTATTGCTGATCGATCTTCACTGATGGGCGTTCGGTCAATATGTGGCTGAACCTCTGGCTTGATTTTTTGCAACGTAGCAGCGATATCTTCGAGGGTCTTGTCGGAAACCTGTTGACCGACAACATTCCCCTTGGGGTCGATCCCGAAGATCACTCGGCCGCCACGGCCGTTGAGCATCCCGCATACCGCTTTCGCAGCTTCCTCTTTCTGCCCGGTGGTGAGCTTGAACTCCAGCACCTCACTTTCACCGGATGCTGCCCACGCCTGGATGTCATCAACACTAATCGAGGATGGTGTCGAAAGTTTTGTAGAGCTCACGCGGAAACCGTACTCGCTTACAAGGTGGGTGTAACTGGTCGGTTCTTGTGGGCGCGGCGACGTTTTCCTCGGGTACTCGAGTTGACCGGCGTCGTAGCAACGACTGATCAAGTGACCGGCTGTTCGTTTGGATAGTCGGTGACGAAGTCGATCAGTCGCTCCATGGCGCCTAGTAGCGGTGTTTGAAGGTCAGTGTAAGAGCTGACCGAACCCATGATCCGACGCCACATTGTCACCGGATCTTTCACACCGAGCGCGTCGCAAACCCCCTGCTTCCAATCGGTGCCTTTGGCCACCTTCGGCCATGCGACGATGCCAACCGAGGACGGTTTCACCGCTTCCCAGATGTCAACATAAGGGTGTCCGGTGATCAGGACATGCGGATGTGAGCTTGCGGTAGCAATGCGCTGCTCTTTGCTGCCGCTGACCAGGTGATCCACCAGCACGCCGAGACGTCGGACTACTGTTGGGCGAAATCCCGCGATCACGGCGGGTAGGTCATCGATTCCGTGTAGCGGCTCCACCACTACGCCTTCGATGCGAAGGTCCTCGCCCCAGACTCGCTCGACCAAGGTGGCATCGTGAATGCCTTCCACATAGATGCGGCTGGCCCGGGCAACCCGGGCACGGGCGCGCTCTAGCGCAATCGATCCCGACGCTGTGCGGCGTGGAGCAGCTGGGTTGGAGCTGTTGCGAGTCGGGGTCTTGAGGGTAACGACAACGCCTTCAAGGAGAAAGCCACCTGTGACCAGCGGGAAGACCCGCTGCCGGTTGTGTCGGTCTTCCAAAGTGACAGTCTGTTTGTTCAGCTCCACAATGGCGCCGCAGTATCCAGAGCCGACTTCCTCTACGACCATGTCTAGTTCAGCAGTCACTTCGGGTACGGTGCGAGTTTTTCGTCCCCGGCTCGACCCTGCATTGGTCAAGATATCGCTGCCATAATTCATACTGTGCACGTTGCGACGCTAGCGGGTCGTGTTGCATCCAAGTTGGTGGACTCGCTGAGCCTGCCTATTTACGCTAAAGACGGGTATCAGTGGACTGCGGAAGGTCCTGGAGGGTGACCCGTGTAGCTATACACCGTCAGAAAACAGCAGGATAACACTGTTAATCGTGCTCGAAATTATGAATGGTCAAGCCCATCGGTTGCCGTAATTGACAATGGTCAAATGGTGGTACTGTCAATTATGATGGTTATAGGTTAGACCAAGGGAGATCGGAGCGCGCATGTGACAGCGTTTCGGGTTATTCCTCCGTCTTTGGCCCCAGTGTTGACGGAGCTGGAGCTGGTACGGCCGCCTGTGGTTACTGCCTCCTGGTTGGATCAGGCGGCTCAGCGGCTCGGCGTGCCTATAACGGGGCAACATTTGGCGGCTCGGCTACGGAAGCTCGGGTGGTTATTGCCGTTGCGAGTTCGTGGGGTATGGGAGTTTGCCCCGGCTGATCGAGCTGGTCCGTTGGCAGGGGGAGACGGGTTTATTGAACTGAGAGCCGCCTTGGTAGCGCGACCGGATTTGCGGGTTGGTGTGGGGTATGAGTCCGCGGCGTTTTTGCGAGGATTGGCGACCAGGCAGCCTAAGAGTGAAGTGATCGTGGCCGATGAGGGCACGTCAAGGTTGCAGGCACTTAGTGATTTTCGGCGGGTTGACGTGACCCTGCCCGAGTCGGCTTATGGTGAGCTATTACGGCTTCGGGTGCAAACACCAACTGGCATTCTCGCCGCAATTTCGATCCGTCCGGATGGTTTTGGTGATTGGCCGGGCTTAGGAGAATGGCTTAGAGACGTCGCTGCTCGCGTTGAGACACGGCAGATGATTGAGGCGCTGGCTGGCCGCGCACCCGCGTCGTGGGCTCGCGCGAGCTATCTACTACACAAAGGCGGCGCAGTAGATGCGGCTTGCAGCATCGCTGAGCAGAGCCCGACAGGTAGTGGCCCGTTCTATCTTGGGCCACGCCGCGCCGGTGGGCACTATGACCGCAGTACGGACGTCGTAGACACCGTTGTCGACCGCTACGACACCGCCCGCCAAGGAATCTAATGCCGTTGACGCGGGGCCTGTTGCTGCGGCACTTTCAAGGCCGGAAAGGCGGGTTCCTTCCCGCCATGCTCGATGTTGCCCAAGATCATCTGCTCGTGCACCTGCACAGTCAAGGCTTACGAGGTGGTGCACGATAAAAATTTTTGCCAAGTTAGGAGAACTTGTGCTAGCACAAGTTCTCCTAACTTGGCAAAAATGCGCTGCCGCTGACCTGGTCGCTTCATCGACGATGATGGCAGTAGCTTGCAATCGTGCACCATGTCGTAATTTGAGCTTGGCCTAGTCTTCAAAGGCGGCACCAGCTTGCGGAAGATGCGCGCCGGCGCAGGAGGCCGTTTCTCAACCGACCTCGATTTTTGCGGCGCAGAGCCAGGGCTGGCAAGCCTCGTTCTTAGTGCCATCGAAGGCGTCACAGTGGAGCAGTTCACCTTCAACCTTGTGCACCGCAACGACACTGCCGGACGCGCAGACCTGCTCGTCACTGCGCCTTTTGGTCCCAACACCGACACTGCGCGTACCCAGATTGAACTACCTGCAAAAGTCGAACTATCCCCACGCAGGCCGTGGCTTAAGGCTCAAACATTGCCGTTCTTGCCGCAACCAGTGCATGCCGGCTACGACTTTGGTGGCCTCCCCGCCATACCGGTGGTCCGCGTTGAAGAAGCCATCGCCGAAAAACTCGCCCGTTACGCCCGCGTCGGTTTGGCCCGCGACTTGTTCGATCTTGCCTGGTACGGCCGCACTGGCGCTATCGACCAACAATTAATCCGCTACCTCTGGATTCTCAAGGTCTACAACGACGTAGTGATCGATGGCCGATGGTCGAATCGCATCTTTGACCCCAGCGCAATCCTCGCCCCGCGCTCAGTCAGGGACATTGACGACGAACAGATCGGCTATCTCACTCAACCCATAAACATCGCCGCATGGGAAGTCGAATTTCGCAGTCGTTACGCATTTCTCGGAGACCTAAACGATGACGAACGCCAGTGGGCTACCTGTCACGCCGGCCGACGCTATGAATTTATCCAACTTATTAGCAAGCTCGACCAGAGTGACTAAAGCTTACCGGCACCAGCGCCACCGCGATCGTCGGGCGGCGATGATGCTGGCCGCCCGATCGAGATCCAGGTTGCTCAGGTCGATGCGGCGTTCCATGTCCCTACCTTCTCAGTAGGTTAGCTCTGGCCTGGCGGCCCTCCCCTCTTCTACGGCTCGGTTCGCCGCGCGGCCCGCGGTCTAGGCTGAGTGGGTGATAGATGAGAGTGTGCAGGATCGGCAGCTAGACGCACAGGTGGCTGACAGCTGGGTAGGTCGCACGCTTGAGCTTGAGGTTGGTGCGGTCGCGCACGGCGGCCACTGCGTCGCACGGGCAGAGGGTCGAGTGGTTTTTGTTCGGCACGCTCTACCAGGGGAGTTGGTGCGAGCCCAGGTCAATGAAGACAAACACGGCTCGTTCTGTCGGGCCGATGCCATTGAGGTGTTACGCGCTGTGCCGGAGCGTGTGCAGCCTTCGTGTGAGCTAGCTGTGCCGGGGGGTTGCGGTGGTTGTGACTGGCAACACGCAACGCCGGAATTTCAGCGGGAGCTTAAGGCGCGGGTAGTAGCTGAACAGCTGTCCAGGCTGGCTGGGATCGAGCGGCAGATAGAGGTCGAGGCGCTGCCCGGTGGCTCGCTGAACTGGCGAAGCCGAGTGCGACTGATCGCCGGCGCAGACGGGCGCGCGGGTTTCCGTGCCCATCGGAGCCATCGGGTTATACCGGTGCAGAGCTGCCCGATCTCGGTGCCGGGAGCGGTGGAGACAGCTGTGTCTCGTCGATGGCGACCAGGTGCCGAGGTGGAGGTTACGAGCGACGGCGAGGGCCGCGGCCACCTGCGCGAGCTGACGGTTGTGCATCGGCAGCGACGAACCAGGCAACTAGAAGGGGGCTTGGCATTTCAGCACGCCGCTGGACGTGATTGGCGACTGGATGCGCACGGCTTTTGGCAGGGCCACCCTGCCGCCGCGGATGCGTTGGCGAGCGCTGTTGCCGCATGGTCGCAGGCGCCACGCGGCGGAACGGTCTGGGATTTGTATGCTGGTGTGGGGCTGTTTGCTTCTGTGCTGGCAGACCAGGTGGGCGTGCAGGGCAGCGTGCTTGCTGTGGAGTCTGAAAAGCGTGCGGTTGCCGATGGCGAAAGCAACTTGGCGGATCTACCGCAGGTGCACTGGCTTCGCGGCCGAGTGGAGCGGCTGCTTGCCGGGGTGACTGAACGGCCCGATGTGGTGGTGCTGGATCCTCCCCGCAAGGGAGCGGGCCGCGTGGTTGTAGACGCTATTGCGCATAGCGCTGCTCCGCGAGTGGTGTACGTGGCGTGCGATCCGGCGGCGCTGGCGCGAGATGTGGCCACGTTCGTTGGCCACGGATATCAACTTGATGGCCTGCGTGCGTTTGACGCGTTCCCGATGACGCAGCACATGGAATGCGTCGCTCTGCTGACCAGGTGATTGGTTGCCTTCAGAGCTGGCCGACGAGATTAGCCTTTGTTCGGACGGCGCATCATCGTTACTGTTCGTGGGACCTGGTAAGCCACTGTACCTGTCCGGCGTCAGGTATGTCACCAGCGGTGAAGTAGTGGTCGAGGGTATTGATCAGGTTGGCGATGAAGCGACGATCACGGGGAAAGCGCTGTGCACTTGCATATAGCAGCCCAGGACACGTGCGGCCCTCGATCTCCCAACGTCGCCGGATGACCTCGAAATCACGTATGTTTTCAGTGAGCACAGATAACGACTGTGCCCCGGCATACTCCACTATGTCTTCGTCAGGGCAGCCCACTAGTTGTGCGAAGTTGCAAACAGCCTGCACATCATGACCGTGGCCTATTAGTTGATCGGCGATTGCGTTGCTGTACATCTCGCCGAGTAACAATCGCTGTCTAGTCATGCGGCGAACAGCTGATGCTCCCGCTCATGACGTGTGAACGCCTCGTTGGCGGAGGCTTGTGCGCCGGCGATTTGTACTTCGATTTCATCAGGGAAGGCGGCCCAATAGCTAACCGCTATCCGGATCATCCGTTCGGGTAATCCACTGGTCTGTGCAACCAGCTGGATAATTTCTTCGCTGCCTAGCTCAGGCTCTGCGGACCGAGCTGAATGCACGCTTCTGATCACTTCCCATACATCCGGGCCACCAACCAAAACTGCTCGACGACCCGACGCACCCGTCCGGAAAAATACCCCTGGGTGTTCCTCCATCCGCAAACCTTCGTCCACGAAGCGATTAGTCGCTGAGCCGGCAGAGAGTCCGGGGTGGGCCGCCACGTAGGAAATGAGTCGTTTCGTGACACTGGGTTCGAACCGAACCGATCGGGGCTTCGTTTCTGGCATACACAGTACTCTACTGTAGTCAAGTGTAGGAATAAAGCGCGGAAGGGTGTGGTAGGTGCACGGCGAAATGGTGCTGTTGTGGCCACAGAACGGCTGGCTTGATTCTGTGCGACTGGATTGATCAGGTGGCTAAACGGAGTCGACGTCAGCTGTATACGGCAGCGGCTGCAAGAGAACGCTGCAGATTTTCCGAAAATTCGGCAACGTAGGGGACGCGCTGAGCACCGCGGCATTGTGCTATTTCACTACCTAGCCGGCGAAGTACCGTTATAGCCTGATGTGAGCGAACCGAAGGAATAAGATCCAGCAAGGTTGCCCCTGTTTTCACGGCTTGCTCTAGTTCACCACACCACAGATATCCACGCGCTAACCAAGAACCTCGGAGAAGCACTTGCCGTGAAAACTCGCTGCGAAAACCGCTGGCCATGTGTGGCGCCAACAGCTTCTCGGCTTCGGCGACCAGGCGACGAGCATTACTAGGACTTTTTTGTGCCAAAGTTAGAAGGCTGTGACCGTTGTTTGTTTCCATCATGTTTGCGTTCAACAAATACAAATATGAGGGCCTGGTTGCCAACATGTTTGGAGATTCGACTAAACTCCGAGCATTTTCCATAGCGTCGCGGCAAGCGTAAACATTGCCCATCGCTGCTTGAGCCCGAGCGTACTCCCAAGTTATTAAGGCACGAACAGCTAAACTCGTACCCTTAGCGGCTTGCATTCCTGCCTCAGCGAGCCGGATCGCGTCGTTAGGAAACCCTCGATAAACCGCCTGCTGACTTAAGTGCACAAGTATATGCGCTCCCAGCTGCCGATCGCCAGTATTTTGGGTAACCTGCAATCCGGTATGAAACAGCCGTTGAGCATAACCGTGACATCCGGCATCGAAGGCCATGAATCCACCGATGCGGCACAGCTGTGCCCACGCCGTTAATAGACGTTGCCGTGTACGATCATCAGTAAAGTTATTGGACTTTACATAGTCTGCTATCACACTAAAAACGTTATGCAGGAAGCGTAGATTGTTACTATCTCCACCCTCGTGATCATCAAGGATTTCTATTTCTTTAATCGTTGACTCCAGCACATCAACCATAGAAGAAGTAACCTTCATTGAACCGTTTTTGCCTACACTTTCGGGCAGTTCGACCAAAGCTCCAGACGGTAAATTTTTTACAAAATCCCACGCTGGAATCGTTAGATTAGCTCCGGAAACGGCCATGAAATTACGACAATCAGCGTCCATGGCTTTTGTCGTATGAACACTCCAATCCTCAGCCACACCAAGCACGCTTTGGTAATTGCGCGACATGTTTAAACAACGATCCGCCGGCATCCATAGCGACGATTCTTTACCAGCCTCTCCCCACAGGTCGGCAACAGTGATCTTCTTACCCGCGGCATCCGACAGCACGTGAGCCACTACAGTAGGCAATGGATCGCGAGGCACTCGCCCCTTTCGCACCCATTCACTTACTGTTGAACGTCTGATATATCCTGGCCCCATATAGGCAGTAATCTCCGACACCAACCGACTCTGCGGCCACCTCAACTCCTCAAGAGTCTGCGCTAAAACCTGGTTCTGGAGCTCGCTTCCCGTATTCTGCTGTTTACTCGGCACCGATTCACATTAACCCTGAAAAGGTAAATAGAAAAGCGACAAATACCACAGATACATATTCGTTGTAGAAATTACGTCACTAAAAGTGTCAGATGGCATGAGAAGCATATTTTTGTCTGATTATCTTTGGCTAGATACGATCCGAACGTTTCGGGCATCTGGTGTCATACCAGCGCCACTGATGTGCTACTGGCAGTGCTCTTCCGTGGTTGGATAACGATGCCACCGACGATTATCGCCAGGCCGATGATTGACGATACGGTAATCGGTTCACCGAGTAAAAAATAAACGTAAATTGCAGAGAGAAACGGGGTCAGGAACACCATGTTTGACATCGTTGCGGTGTCTCCGTGCTTGAGGGCAAGGCTCCAACAGAGAAAGCCCAGCCCACCCGGAAAGATGCCCAACCACGCTAATCCGGCGAACTGAGTGAGTGAGATTGATGGAACATGCGATGTTGTGACTGTCAGAACCAAGGCATAGAGGCATGCGAAGCCGTAATGCAGCGTGGTGCTTGCCAGTCGGTCGTAGTTCTGCTTTTTCCCGAGCGCGGAGAACAGCCCGTAAGCGACCGCACCGCCAAGGGCTAGGGCGATGCCGTGGGCGTTGAGTTCCAGCGAAACTATATGGCCTTGGGTCGCAATGATGACGACCCCGAAGAATGACGCGACCATCGCGATCAGCTTTCCGATTGTTAAGCGCTCGCGCAGGACCACCACTGCGCAGAGAACGACCATGACCGGCCAGGTGTAGTTGATGACGAATGCCTCTTGCGCCGGTATGTACTTCAACGACGCCTGGAACAGGAGTAGGTAGGCGAGCACGCCAATGAAAGCCATGAACCCGAGAGTGAGAAAGTCCTTTAACGTATAGGAGCAAACAAGGTGTAGCTTGCCTTGTGCCAGCGATGCGACAGCCAGTACGACGAAGCCGAAAAATGTGCTGAACAGCACGATCTGCAGATTACCCAAACTGTCGAGCAGCAGCTTTGCGACAGCAGCTGTGGAGGCCCACAACAGTGAAGCGAGTCCGACGAAGACGTAGCCTTTAGCATCCTTCATTGCGAGCTGGCTACACGTAACTCGATATTCACGGCTCACAGCGTAGCTGTTTTACAGACTT
This sequence comes from Mycobacteriales bacterium, assembly GCA_038260095.1. Lineage (GTDB taxonomy): Bacteria > Actinomycetota > Actinomycetes > Mycobacteriales > QHCE01 > QHCE01. The sequence continues at coordinate 35,717 of JBBSOC010000013.1, forward strand.
GCGCCGAGCCAGCACCTTCAACCGTACTGGGCCACCGAGCGAATAAACTAGTGTTGCTGGAGCAGCGTGATTAGCATCAGCGTTGAATTCAGAGATGGAGCACCGGGTGAAGATTCGCGAGCATGACTCTAACTCTGCTCACTCCCGCTCCCGCGATCGTGATGGTGGACATGCAGGTCATGCGCATGGCGTGACCGGCGATTCCGATTGGCGCTGGCTCAGTCTCGCCATGGCCTTGCTCAGCCTGTTTATGGCTGGAGAGGTGATCGTCGGGCTTGCGTCTGGGTCCCTTGCTTTGCTGTCGGATGCTGCGCACATGCTTACCGATGTGGCCTCAATCGCCCTGGCTCTGGCCGCGATGCGGCTGGCGGCCCGGCCGCCCAAAGGCGGCTATACCTACGGTTTGAAACGCGCCGAGATCCTGGCAACTCAAGCCAACGGCCTGGCGCTACTGTTATTGGCTGGTTGGCTCGGATATGAGGCGATTAGTCGACTAGTTGACCCACTGCCGGTAGCAGGTGGTCTGGTCTTGAGCACCGCGCTGGTCGGGATAGTAGTCAATGCCGCAACGACCTGGGTGATCAGCCGCGCTAATCGGACGAACCTCAACGTTGAGGGCGCCTACCAGCACATTCTCACCGATCTGTTTGCCTTCATCGCCACAGCAATCGCCGGTGTGGTGATGGTGTTCACCGGATTCGCGCGGGCTGACTCCATTGCCACGGTGATCGTCGTGGTCTTGATGATCAAAGCCGGCGTTGCGCTCGTGGGTAAATCCGGGCGGATCCTGCTAGAAGCCGCACCGGTTGGGGTGGACCCAGCGGAGGTGGGTGCGAAGCTTGCTGGGATCGGCGGAGTCGTGGAGCTTCATGATCTGCATGTTTGGCAGATCACTTCCGGCCAACCCGCATTGTCCGGGCATGTGCTGGTTACTGAAGGTGGAGCTTGTCACGCAGTGCGACGCGTTATGGAAAACCTGCTGCGCGCCGAGTATGGGATCACGCACACCACACTCCAAGTTGACCACGTCGAGACCGCCACTGTGGGCGAGCCCGATCCGCACTGCGCCGATGCCCACGGGCCAACTCATCGAACTGCCGCGCTGTGATTACAAGGTGCGCCGGACCTCGGCGGCCTTGCTATGAAGAAACCGGATCAGCCTTTTCTACCAGTGCACCAGGTAATGGATGCTTGTATTGACAGCGCTAATGCTTTGGGTTGTCATGGTGACAATCACAGTTCGTAATCTGGGGGCCGAGGTGCAACGTCGGATTAAGCGCCAGGCTGTCGCACACAGTCGGTCGATGGAAGCCAAAACTCGCGCGATCCTGACCGCCGCCGTAATCGGTGGCGGCTTCGCCGCGGCATGGCTGGATAGTGCCGCAGATTTTCGCGGCGATGACTTGGCCATCCCGTCTCGGTCAGCCCCGCGCGAGCCGGGCTTTTCGTGATCATCCTCGACACGAACGTGCTCTCGGAACCACTTTGGAGCGTCCGGTGGCACCGGACTAGGCGACGCTTTTCTCCGCAGTGGGATTCGGGAGTTCGTCTCTTTTGGTGATGGTCAGGTAGGTGACCAGACTCAAGATGGCAGTGAGGAAGAGCACGCTGGTCCAGACTGTGCCTAAGCCGAGGCCGTTGTCGGCGCGAGCTTGTGACAGGTAGTCACCGATTGATGCGCCGAGCGGCCGGGTCAGGATGTAGGCGATCCAGAAGGCCAGGACCATGTTCAGCTTGAAGCGGAAGGCGGCGGCTGCCACGACTGCGATCAGTGCGCCGAATATGAGCGCTGACTTCCAGTAGCCCAGGTTGAG
>JBBSOC010000014.1:0-36768 GCA_038260095.1 Mycobacteriales bacterium
AGCTGCTGAACCGGCTAATCACGACCGCGCTACGCCGCGGCACCGGCCTGCACTAGCGGGTTCGGCTCTGGAGTCTCCTAAACCGTCCCCCAAGGGCTACGGCGTTGGGGTCAAGGATGTCGTGACGGTCCTGGTTGTGCGCTTACCGGAGCAGGTGTTGTTGCCTGCGTAGGAAACCGTGCAGCACTCCTTTGGAGTGACCAGGCCTCGACTCTACGCCCCCCCCGTTCTACACAGCCACCACCGTCTACGGCCGTTTGCGCAGCGCTCCCTAGATCCTGCCTGGTGGCTTGCCATTGGCGGTCTAATCGCCCAGCTTTCTCATTGGCAGCCTTTCTGCGATCTTGTGCCTGCTCTAGCGATCCTTCGGCATCTCGGCATGCTTGCTTGGCTGTGTCTATCGGTTCTCTTAGTGTGTTTAGTACTCGGTTTAATCGGTTGAGCTCTTCGCGGGCAGCATTGACTTCGTCAGCAGCTTGCTTCGTTTCATCGGCCCTGGGGGTTAATTTCAACCGAGCCGTGTAAGATGCGTTTTTTGCGTCGTACTCTCGTTGGGCAGCATCTCGTTCGAAAGTAGCCCTATCAATAGGGTCTGCCAGGCGTGGGTTCGTTAGTAAACCGTCCAAATCCCCTAAAGCCATATTAGCTCTCGCTCTGCGCTCAGGAATCACCCGGCTGTCTAGATCGGCTAGTTTATCCATGAGATCCTGGTGGCTCCTTAACTGAGCCTCCAAGGTGGTACTTAGATCTCGGGTTCTTGTCTCCGCTGCATGGTGGGCCGCGCGGGCGACCCAGCCGGCAACCAGCGAAAGCACGGTATCTGGCGGAGTGGGCTCTGCGGTACGTCCCACCGCAGGCGTTCCAGGGACGGGTGAGCCTCCGGATGTGCCCGAGCTGGGCGCGCTTGAGCGTCTGGGGGGCATCGTTGCGCCCGGCTCGCGGATAGAGGCCACTGTTCTACCAAAGCCTTGCAGCCTATTGTTATAGGAAGTAAGTTCTTCCCTTAAACTTTCCCGTCCGGCTGGGGTTCCATCGTAGGCCGATATTCTATCTTGAAGTGTCTTAACACTACTATTTATAGTGTCAGCGGTAGCGTTCACTTGTCCAAGTCGTGCCCCCAAAGCTCTTACATTTAATTCATTGATTTCCAGTGAGCCAGTAGCGTTTGTAGTTACTAGATCATCTATTGTCAACTCAGGGATTCCGCTGAGCCCCAGAGACGGGTCATCTCGGCCGAGCTGATTAAGCAGCAGTCGCCGTTGCTGGTTAAACGCTGTTAGTAGCCTTTCAAGCTCCGGTTGCGCTAGGTTTGGATTGTTCCAGTCTATGCCACTCGAGCTCGGGTCATGGGAGGGTGGATTTAGGAGGTTTTCTATTCCGGCGGTTAATCTTTGACTTCTATCATGCAGGGAAACGACTATAGCGCTATGCGCATACAAAGCATCGAATGTATTGTCTATTTCACCTCCAAAAGCGGTTGCAGCCTCTTGTTCTTGTTGCTGTTGTGTTTTTGCGCTTTCAGTTCGTCCCTGCTCTTCTAAGTGCTCAAGCTGGTTCGCGTATTGCTCTTGCTGAGTGGCCTTGCGCCGTTGCCACATTCGATATGCGGTGTAAGCCGCCGCCATGCCCACCCAGCCAATGGGGGTGGTTACCAGAGCCAAGCCTGCTGTCCCCGCGCCCCAAAGGCCGGTACCTAAGGCCGCCTGAACGTTGGCCCAGCCGAACAATCCAATTGCCGCAGCCGAACCGCCAACTACAGCTGGAGGACCGTAGTTCACCGCTAAATCAGCGGCTCTTCCCCGGTGATCGCCGCGAGAATATTGCGTAGCCATCAGATCCTCCGATCGATGTAGAGGCAACCGTCAGCGAGTAGGGGGGGCAGCGCTGAGAGTAGTTCGGCGAGGAGGTCTCGGGGACTGGTTCGTGGCGTCTGCGTGTTGGTCACGGCCGCCCCGGGGCCCTTGCCTTCGTCGGCGATGTGACGGCACGCTTCCCATAGACTTGGTTTAAGGTGACTGTACATCCACAAGTGATAAGTGTTAACGCTCACGGAGATCGGAGGGCCCTGCTCAGCCTGGACGGCGAAGAGCTGTGGGGTCAGCAGCGAGTTTCCCTGCCCACGTTGTAGCGGAATCACCCGGTGGGTATCGGCGAACCGTTGTGTTTCAGCGGCACCTTCGGTATTGAGCTGCAATAAAGTGCCCAAAGAGAGTAGTTCTTCTAACGCTGGACCCGGTTTGACGGCTCCTCGTTTTCGCGCGGCTGCTTCAATGGACTCCTGCGTACTCGGTTCTTGCTCAGCCCCAGATCCGCGTTCGCCATGCGCGGCTCGCCACACAACATACTGGTCTCTGGTGAGCCGGAAAGCGCCATCGCCGCAACGGACATCGTATGACGCAGGACCCTCATCACCCGGGTTGGCGTAAAAAGCACCCACGTCATGACCGACGGGGATGAAGAGCGTTGCCATGCAGTCACCTTATAGACAGGCAGAGCTGCTAGCTCTGCGGAAGTAACCCGTAATCGACTACGTCACACATATCCTACCTGGGATTGTCTCATGAAACTGGCATTTGCATTAGTTGTTCGCCCGGATCTACCACGACGCATTGAGCAGTGCTGTTACCGTGTGAAGGTCTAAACGGCCATATCTTCGTTGCCTACGCCGACGAGGTCCAGGAAAGCTGACTGGATACCGTGGAGGATGGTGGGCGCGACGACAGGGGTTTTCGATTCCGAAGGAGCCGGTAGAGAAGGTTTTTCCCTGGCTGGCTGGCTGGTTAAGCGGAGCCGCACAGATGTTCAGGTTCATTACATGCTGAGCGCGCGCCTATGACCGCTATTGTTGCTCAACTATTCCCTGTTTTTGCTGGTCTGGTGGTCGGCTATGTGCTCTATCTCCAGGGCGTAGCTGGCAGGGCCGATGGCGATTTTTTATTCAAAGTTTGCTATTACGTATGTACGCCAGCGCTGAGCTTCTCGACGTTGGCGACGGTCCAGATCACTAAACACCTGCTGGTCTTTCCGGTAGCGGCGCTGAGTATCTTTATCGCTTCCTACGCCGCGGGCTGGGCCGCCGGCAGGCGCTTGAGGCTATCAGGTGTGCGGCGACCGACCTTTCTTCTCGCGTGCATAATCATCAACTCCGGATTTGTTCTGCCGTTCGCCCAAGCAATCTACGGCGATGAAGGCGTCGCTCGCGTCGTCATGTTTCAACTTGCGAACCAGTTCCTTACGTTTGGCGTGGGCTACGCTGTCGCCGCGCACAGCAACCCCAACCATCAGGGGAGTTCGGGGCTCGCGAAAAAGGTTCTTTTTAGCCCGCCACTGTTTGGAGTCATCTCCGGGCTACTAGTAAACGCCTGTGGATGGACCGTGCCAAGCGCGTTGATAAACGGCGCCAACCTTTTCGGCGGCGCGACGGTTTTTGTGCTGACGATTGCCACTGGCATACTTTTTAATCCAACGAGAAATGACTTCTTCCTTACCGTAAAAGTCATCGTCATCCGGCTGATATGCGGCTTGATGGTTGGCGTGCTCGTCATCGCTGTTTTCGATCTATCCGGCATAGATCGAGTTCTGATCCTTCTGTTTAGCCTGTCGCCGGTTGCCTTCAACGCCGTGACGTTCGCCTCCATGGAGGAGCTAGACGCGCCTTTCGCGGCCGGGGCGCTGTCTATCTCGCTTCTATTCAGCTTGGTGCTCACCAGCGCCGCCGCGATTCTCTTCGCTTGAGCGTGAAGGCTCCTACATCACGGTGCTGGTGAGCGACTCCAGCAAGTAGGGGGCCAACGGATTAAGCAGCTGCGTCGCGGTGATGTCTCGGTAGCGTCGCGGCACGCTAAGTTCCACATACACCGGCAGCGAGGTGCTAGTCCACACCACCTCGGAGGTACTGTCTTGAGTGCCGCTGTCTTTAGCCACCCATTCCACTCCCTGCACCCCAATGAGCTGCGCCGTAGGAGTAAGCGCGGCAGGCCGGAGTACTCCGCAGCGCAGCACGATAGCCGGGGCGCCCCAAGCGGCGGCGTACTCTGCGGGTGCAGCTGTGCTACTCGCGCTGCTGGGCTGCACGGGGCGGCGTTGCCCCACGAGCCGCTGCGGCAGCCGGGCAAGCAGCTCGCGACACGCGGCTTGAGCCTGTGGGGTAGCGGAGACAGGCATGACCCTCACTGGGCTGTTGAGCTGCTTAACGGCCGGTTCGGCTATGCCCGGTGTTGGCGAGCATAGCCAAAACACCCCCACGCCGGCCAGTAACGCAATTGGTAACGAAAGCGCTGCGGCGAACAGGGCGGGTCGCCGTGTGTTGCTCGCGGCTATGCGCCGTAGCAGCGACCTCATCGATCTATTGGACTAGGTCTGTGGCTACACGTTTGGCTGGGGACAACCGAACAAGTGAGTGTGCGGGAGACACCGGGCAGGGTATGCATACGGCCTATGGTGAGTTCATGCATCGCCTCCGTGTCACAGACTCGCACGAAAGCGATCACGTCATAGGGGCCCATCACGACATGGGCCTCAGCTACCCCGTCTAGGCCGGAGAGCTGTTCTGCCACCTCATGGGCTGTGCCGCTCCTGACCTGAATCAAGATGTACGCCTCAATCATGGATCTCCTTGCTTCTGCAAACTCTCTCTGGCGGCTGGCAAATTTACCCGGATTTGACGGCATTACCCGTCGGTGACACCTTCGAGCACATAGACTGGTGTCCCGAAGCCGTGCGGCGATCGAAAACTCCATAGAATGTTTCGTTGGTGTTACCAGCAGCTGTCATACGATTTCCCGAGGCTACTCCCGTGACACCCATCACTGGGGCCCAACCGATGCAGAAGTGAGCAAGTACGGTGTCCAGGAAGCTCATTGACCGTGCTGCACATAGCGGCATTGCGTGTAGCAGAGTTGCCCGTAGCAGCATGGTGGTGCTGCGTCATTGTGCCGTGTTGCTGCTGGTGTTCAGTGCAGGTGTTCTGGTTCTGGCAGCCCCCGCGTCCGCGGTCACGGTTCGCCAATATTCCTGGCATTTAGCGGCGCTGCGGGTGGCACAGGCACAGCGGCTTACTCAAGGGCGAGGCGTGGTTGTGGCAGTGCTGGATTCGGGTGTAGACCCCTTCCATCCTGATCTGCGGGATCGGCTGTTACCTGGCAAGGGTTTTGGCGCCGACACTGTAGCCAACGGATGGCGGGATGATGACCTCAAAGAGGGGCACGGCACCGCTATGGCCGGCATTATTGCTGGTCGGGGGACTGGGGAGAATAGTGTGCTCGGCATCGCGCCGCAATCGAAGATCATGCCGATCTCCACTGGCGTCCAGCCCACTGTAAATGAGATCGCTGACGGGATCCGCTGGGCGGTTGATCATGGCGCTGGGGTGATCAACATTTCTATTGGGCGTCCGGGTACCGACATTTCGGTGGGCACAGAGGTGTCAGCGGGTAAGTATGCGCTGGACCACAATGTAGTGGTCGTTGCTGCCGCGGGAAACTCCGAACGGAGTGGATCCGGTGTGGCTTGGCCAGCGAAAGTGCCGGGCGTGGTGGCGGTGGCTGGTCTGGATAAGCAGCTCCAAGCTTGGTCAGGCTCCGGGCACGGTAAGGAGGTGGTGCTGTCGGCTCCGGCGGTGCAGCTAATCTCACCGGTGCCCACCTCCGTGGCGGAGAGCGGATATGCCCTGTCTGATGGCACAAGCGGAGCCAGCGCAATCGTCTCCGGTGTTGCCGCGCTGATCCGCTCGCGCTACCCAGAGCTGGATGCCAAGAACGTTGTCAACAGGTTGGTGACCACGGCCAAAGACGAAGGCGCTGCGGGGCGTGACCCGGAGTACGGCTTTGGCGTAGTTCAGCCAGTCGCCGCGCTGGGTGGCAATATTGGCGCGGTGTCCCAATGGCCTATTGATACCCCCACACTTCCTCCCAAGCCTGCTTCGGTAGGCCCCTACGCGCTGCCACAGTTGGTCTACTCGGGTGGGTTTTCGATTTTTTGGTTACTTGTCGGAGCCCTGGTGATGGTTGCGGGAACGATAGGCCTTCGTCGTCGGCGCAGAATTCGGCTGGCCGCCTTCAATCAACCCGGTCCTGCCGGAGTTGGCCTTCCCTCGCGGTTTATGCCCACCGTATATACCGCTCCGGTATTGTCCAATCGCAGGCCATGCGAGGACGGTGAACCCACGGTTTCTCGTGATTGATGCAAGCGCCCAACACTGTCGCCCAGGCGCTGACCAGCTAACTTCGCGTGGAGCCGTTGGCAGTGAGGTACACCGTGTCACCTTCTGGCACATTGAACCATTCTGCCAGCCGTCAGCGCATGGCGCTAAGGGCCTGGGGGCTGGGTTGTTGCTTGCTGGAAAGGTCTCCTATCCAGGTAAATGCCTCTGGTAATGCCCTGCGCCACATACTGAAGTTGTGGCCTCCTTTGCCTATGATGGTTTTGGTGAGGTGGTCTGGTTCTTTGATGTGCGGAGCGAGTTCTTTGAGCCCGCTGAGTCCTTCTCGGTCGCCGCTGGAGGTGATGAGGTTGAAGTTGAGGGGGTATTGGCGGGGTAGGTTGATGGTGTGGGTGGGGGTGTTGGCTAGGCGGGCTTCTTTGTCGCCTTTGTAGATGTCGCCGGTGGAGTTGTCGGTGGCGGCGTGGAAGTATCCGGAGAGGCTTACTGCTGCGGAGAACTGGTCTGGGTGGCGGATGGCGAGGTTGACCGCGCAGTATCCGCCGGTGGAGTAGCCCATGAGTGTCCATTGGGATCGGTCGTGGCTGACTCGTAGTTCTTGGCGCAGGACGTCTGGAACGTCTAGGGAGACGTAGGTGTCGGCCTGGTCACCGCGTACCGCATCCACACACTCACTATCGGCTGGCAAATGCGGGTTTTGCTCCGGAATCACTACTATAGTTGGCGGCATTTTGCCCTCAGAAATGAGCTTATCCAACACCCGATCGGCACCCAAAGTACGTTGAAAGATGTCTAGGCCACCGTAGTATCCGGTGAAAAACTCTATGACAGGGAAGATTCGGCGCGGCTGAGACTTGTCGAAGTAAGCTGCCGGGAAATACATCCTAGCCGGTAAGGTATACCCGGTTCGCGCTCCTTGAATTGCCGTAGAAATCATGACACCTTTGCCGGGTTGCTTAAGTGCGGTTTGCGCGGCTGCTTTCACCGCGGGGTCGAGTTGGCCAATACGGCCATTGGGAAGTGCGACTACGGGATGGGCATCAAGGTCGGTTCCCGAATCACCGAACAAACCGGTATATACGTCGTCCCACGTAACGACGAACCCCTGCTGGATATTAATACCAACAGCTACGCTCAAGACGACCATGAACTGAGTGAGCGTGAGCGCGGTAAACCGTCGGACGTGCTTAAAACGCTCCCAATTCCAGCTCCACACCGTCGCGGCAAGAGTGCCGAGGGTCAAGACGGACACAAGAAGGAGAAACCACACGCTGGCTGGCTGCACAGGTAGTATTCAACTACATGGCCATTCTGAGAAGGATTGAGGCCACAACTTCTCTTAACTTGGTAAAAATGCCTATGGTCAAGCGCTCGAACGCAAACCCTTGGGCGTGACTCGAAAACCTGCCGCGACTAGAAGCTCAGCCAGGGCGCTCTGATGAGGACTCTCGCCATTAACGCGCTCCACGCACAGCGGTCCTAGCCGACTATCGCGCACAGCGACGGCTAGGTGTTGTGCCGCTACTCTCAGTTGTGCTGGATCGCTGGAAAATGTCAGTAATGACCGAGCACCGCGTTCGGCGTACACAATCGGTACACCGTCGACTAGCACCACTACCGTACCCGCACTGCGCCCCGGACGGTGTTTAGTGTCACCAAGGGGGCTTGGCCATGGCAGCGCGGCACCGTATGGCTGCGCCGAATCGGTAGCTGCGAGCAGCACGGCTTGGCGCTCGCCACGGCTGGAGGTGTTGGCAGCACGCTCCTCGGCGAAAGACCGCAGCTGATCTATAGCGCCCGGTACCGCGAATTGTGCCGCCCCGAGGCCCTCAACCACATAACCGCGCCGGCACTGGCCGGCTTCCTCCATGGCGCGGAGCACTTTATACACGCCGGAAAATCCACCAGTAACCCGTTCGGTGGAAAATGCACCTCGAGTGAGCACTCCATGTCGTTGCAAATATGCCGCGGCGCGTGCATGGTTGAGCCGAGTTGGGTCGGTCTCCGGCGCCGGCAGCTGAAACCACCGGCCAACAGCGCTAGGCGGCCCGACTCGAAGCGCAGTTGGTGCGCGCAGGGTGCTGTTTAGGCGGCCGTAGCGCGCCCGTGGCGCTCGTCGAGCGGTGTGTTTAGTGCGGCTTCCACCGAGCCGAGCCCGCAGTGGTGCGAACGTGTCATTACTGATTAGCCCTGCCCACAACAGATCCCAGAGCGCGGCGAGCGCTGAGCCCTCATCACACGGTGGTTCACCGGCTTCGGCTAGAAGAACCCGGTTGTGTTGCACTAATTCACGGAAGAAAAGAGCTCCGTTGCTTAGCGCGGTATGTATGGCTTGATGGAGTGGCGTGGAGAGCGCCTCGATGTCGGGCGTCGGTAGCAACGAGTTGGCAAGGTCAGCAGGGGCGCAGGCAATCCAGCCGTCGTTGCCGGCCAGGGCGCCGCATCCGCTCCAGGTGATCTCGCCAGCTGCGGTGAGCTCATCGAGCAGCGCGGGCGTGTAATCCGGTAGTCTTGCGGGTAACACCAGTGATTCCATCGCGCTTGCCACAATAGGCGTTCCGGCCAGTTGCTCGACAACATCTAGGACGTCATCAGCACTGGTAGAAGTAGCTGCTCCAGTAGAAGCAATAGAGCGTCGACCGATCCCGTGCCATTCCGGCAAGAAGCGCCCCAACACTGCTGGCTCTACCGGCTCGACATCGGCCCGTAACCGGGCGAGCGACCCACGCCGTAATCGTCGAAGCACCTCGACGTCGCAGTATTGCGGGCCATGCCAAGCTCGCCCGTCGTCGGCTGCGGCATCGTCAGCTATGTCATCGCCAGCTGTGTCATTGTCAGTTACCTCGCGGGCAGGCCGCAGCTGGCCACGAAGCAGTTTTCCCGCGGTGCGCATCCTTTCCAAGACACTGGTGACTACCGCGGCACCGAGACCAAAGCGCAACGCAACGTGTCCCGCGGTGAAGGGGCCGCGGGTTCGGGCAAATCGAGTAATCAGGTCGCCGAGCGGATCTGCTAGCGGTTCAGTAAACGCCTCCGGTACGCCGACAGGTAGTGCCGCTCCCAGCGCATCCCGTACCCGGCCGGCGTCTTCGATCGCGATCCAGCGGAGCTGTCCGGCTATGCGTACTTCAAGCGCGCGCCGAGCCTGCTGCATCTCAGCTAGCCACTGTGGCTCCACACCACGCTGCACAGCTTCTGCTTCAGTGAGGTCACCTACGAGGCGGAGTAAATCGGCAGTGGATTCGACGTCTCGGGCTTTGCGGTTAGGCGCCGTGTGTTGCAGCGCGGCTTCCACCTCGGCAAGTACTTCGGGATCCAAGAGCTCACTGATAGCTTCTGAGCCCAGAAGCTCAGCAAGCAGATTGGTATCCAGCGAAAGTGCGGCAGCTCGGCGCTCCGCCAATGGGGTATCGGCTTCATACAGAAACATTCCGACGTAACCGAACAACAGACTGCGCGCAAAGGGCGAAGGCGTCGAAGTTTCCACCTCGATTACTCGCACCTGCCGTGTTGCGATGGCGCTCATGAGCTCCATGAGCCCACCGAGGTCGTAGACGTCGGTGGCGCACTCACGCATCGTCTCCAGTAGCACTGGAAACTGGTCGTACTTGCTGGCCACCGCCAGGAGTGCCGCCGAGCGCTGCCGCTGCTGCCACAGCGGGCTACGCCGCCCCGGATCCCGCCGGGGGAGCAGCAAAGACCGGGCCGCACATTCCCGAAATCGTGCGGCAAACAGCGACGAGTTGCCGAGCTCAGCCAACACCAGCCGCTCTACCTCGTCCGGCTCCAGGAGTAGCTCCGTGATCTCAGGCAGGACCGCCGAGCCGTTGTCGTCCATGGTGTCGGGTAGCCGAAGTATGATTCCGTCGTCGGCGCTCGCGGCGTGCACTTGCACCCCTCGACGTTCTCGGAGCCGAGCCGCCACCGCCAAGCTCCACGGGCCGTTCACTCGGGCACCGAACATCGAGTGCAGCACTATCCGCCAGTCGCCCAGTTCGTCGCGGAACCGCTCAACCACGATGGTGTGGTCACTAGGCAGCGCCCGGGTGCTTTCCTGTTGCTGCCGCAGATACGCGAGCAGGTTGTCGCGCGCCCACGTGTCTAAACCCGCCGTGGCGAGGCGACTGCGGGCGGGATGAGCAGTCGCGCCGCCGAGCTCGCGGATGAACGCACCGATTGCTCGGCCTAGCTCCATGCCGCGGCCCGGGGCGTCACCTTTCCAAAACGGCATCCGTGCTGGTTGACCTGGAGCGGGGGTGACGATTACCCGATCGTGCGTAATGTTTTCAATCTGCCAGGAAGACGTGCCGAGCAGGATCTTGTCGCCTACCCGGGACTCGTACACCATCTCCTCGTCGAGTTCACCCACGCGGGAACTGCCGGTACCCGCACCGGGTGTGGTCACGCTAAATAGGCCGCGATCGGGGATGGTGCCGCCCGAAGTCACCGCGAGCCGCTGTGCTCCCGGCCGTGCGGCCAGGGTGTCGGTGACCCGGTCCCAGGTGATGCGTGGCCGCAGCTCAGCGAAGTCTTCGCTGGGGTACCGTCCGGAGAGCATGTCCAGCACGGCGTACAGGGCGGAGTCCGGCACCGTAGCAAATGGCGCCGCCCGACGCAGCACCATTGCCAGTTCGGTGACCGTATAGGACTGCATGGCCAGCATTGCCACGATCTGCTGGGCTAGTACATCCAGCGGATTTCGGGGATAGCTGAGCTGTTCAATCTCACCGGCGGCCATCCGCTCGGCGAGCACAGCGCAGGAGATGAGATCGCCGCGGTACTTTGGGAACATCACGCCACGCGAGATTGCACCGACGTGGTGTCCGCCCCGGCCGATGCGCTGCAAACCAGAAGCTACCGACGGCGGTGCCTCAATTTGGATCACCAGCTCCACGGCGCCCATATCGATGCCCAGCTCCAAGCTGGAGGTAGCGACAACGCAGCGCAGTTGCCCAGATTTGAGTTCCTCCTCCACGATCCTTCGCTGCTCCCGTGACATGGAACCGTGGTGAGCTTTCGCGACTGTGGGCGCGGCACCGCTGGCAATACCTGATTGGCCGATTGCCTCAGCAGGAAAGCCGCGAGTTTCCCCCCGCGCGGAGTTTGTTGAGTCGCTGAGTTCTGTATTGCTAAATTCATCATTGCTGAGTTCGTCCGTGGCGAGCTCATTGAGTTTCGCGGTGAGCCGTTCGGCTAGTCGTCGGGAGTTAGTGAACACGATAGTAGAGCGGTGCGCATTTACCAGAGCGAGAACCCGGCGCTCCACCGCGGGCCAAATGGACGCGCGTTGGGCTGCTCCAGCAGCTGAACCCACAATCTCTTCCGCGGCGGACCCGGCGACGGGCGGTGTATCCAGCGTGGCAAGGTCTGGTACGGGCACCTCAACGGCGATCTCGATCGTCTTACTGATCGGAGGCGCCACGACGTTCACCGGTTTTCCACCGGCGAGGAAAGTGCTCACCTCCTCAACGGGCCGCACCGTTGCTGAGAGCCCAATTCGTAGTGCGGGCTTGGCGAGGAGCTCATCGAGCCGCTCCAGTGAGACGGCTAGATGTGCGCCGCGTTTGGTGCCGACAACGGCATGGACTTCGTCGAGAATCACAGTTTGCACGCCACGCAGGGATTCGCGTGCCGCTGAGGTGAGTAGCAGGAACAACGATTCCGGAGTGGTGACGAGGATGTCTGGGGGAGTGCGAGCAAAGTCGCGGCGCTGCTGGGCAGGCGTATCTCCGGTACGGATGCCAACAGTCGTGTCTGGCACTGGCAGGCCGAGCCGTTGCGCGGTTTGCCGCATGCCGGTCAGTGGGGAGCGCAGGTTGCGATCAACATCTACCACCAGCGCTTTCATGGGTGAGATGTACAACACTCGACACCGCTGTTGCGGTACAGCTGGTGGGGGAGCGGCAGCTAGTTGATCCAGCGCCCATAAGAACGCGGCGAGAGTTTTTCCGGACCCGGTTGGGGCGATGACGAGCGTGTGCTGACCGGCGGAGATACTGCGCCACGCGCCGACCTGAGCGGAAGTGGGCTTAGCGAAGGCGTTGCTGAACCACTGCGCCGTGATGGGAGAGAAGACACTGAGTGGGTTGTGTGTTGCGGGCGCGGTTTTAAGGGACACGTCTCTATTGTGTCTGCCGGCTATGACACGAATTAGCTGGCGCCATGCCTACAGCTGCCTACCAGCTGCTGATCAGCTGGTAGGCAGCACTGAGATGTCATATTCGGCGATCTGGCGATCCGCGGTTACGAGGGTTAGGCCTTCAGTCTGGGCCTGGGCGATCAACATGCGGTCGAATGGGTCTCGATGGCGCAGCGGTAGCTTTGCGACGGCTAAGCCGTGAGCGATGGTGAACGGCAGCTCAGTGAAACCATTGACAACAAGTTGACCGGCCAAGTCGCTCGGCGCTCGCAGCTTGCCGACTGCCTGCTTGATGGAAATTTCGGCCGAGCTCACCGCGGACACGTACACTGTGGAGCCGGGTCTACTGATCTCGGCTTGGGCTCTCGGACCCAGCTGTGGCAGCTCCCCGAGCCACCACAGCAGACTGTGGGTATCTAGCAGGTATCTCACAGGGGGCCCAACGTCTCTGGGTCCTCGACGCCGAGCTTGCGGTACCACTCGTCGATCATTTCTTGATATTCCCCACTGGGGTGGTCAAAGTCTGGCGCCATCCAGACTTTGCCCTTCCATGCGCCGGGAACCCGGTGGGGCTGGGTACGCTGTAGCGGTATGAGCTGCGCGATCGGCGTGCCGTTGCGAGCGATGATTACGTCTTCTCCGCCCTCAACTTGCGTCAGGAGCTGCGAAAGCCGAGTTTTTGCCTCATACACATTGACCTGAGTTGTCATGGCTTTACTCTACCTGATCAACTTGGTCAGATCAACTAAGTTAGCCTCTTTTTAACCCCCTAACAGCGTGTGCGTCAGTTGCGCCTAGTTTAGAACATGGCCAGGTCTGGCAAGATAGTTTCCGCAGCGTCGATTATGTCCGCCGCGAGGGTAAACGCTTCTTGCAGCTCTGATGCTGTTGAGTCCGCTCCGGGTGCCGTGGGATATTCGAGCTCGTTTCGGCGACGTCGAAGAGTGCCGAAATGCTGGAATGCCTGTCCGAATTGAGCTCGGATGGTTTTTCCACTACGTAGTGGCCACCTAGGCTCGTCGGTCGCAGTCCTGCTGCACAAGCAGCGCAGTACTAGCGTGGCGGGCGGCATCATAAGCTAATACGTAGGCACTATCAGGGTCGTCTACTGCCACCTTTTCGGCAGAGTGCAGTATGCGCCGAGCGCGTTCTAGCCACGTAGTTCCGCCTTGAGGTACTCCAGGTATTTTCTGAAGCCGACCAGAGTCAACCAACTGCTGTATGGCCTCTCTACCACGAAGCCTGCGCGTCATGTCACGTCTCTTCCGGGCGAACTAGCCATAGCAGGTCATCGGTTTTTAGCTGGCGTGTGAGCGCATCGGTTGCTTCGTCCCAGGCATGAGGGGTTCGCGTAGTGGGATTCACGGGGAGATCTAAACGTTGTTCGACACGGTCGGCCGCCTCATATAAGGCGACGCGCGGCGGTGCGCCAATGACAAGCACATCGATGTCATTAGGCGGTGGTCCAGCATTGCCGCGATATCGCCCTGCCCACGAGCCGTAGATCGCGAGAGCCTGTAGCTTCGGGAGGAGGCTGAATTCTTCTTTCACCACAAGCTGCGGTCCAAAGGCGCGCATGATTATCTGAGTCAACGGCGCACTGTATGGACTGCTGGTATTCGCGCGTATCAACCGTGAACGGCCCACCCGCTGTTCGGCTATCAAATCGGCTGATAGCAGGCGCTCCACTTCACGCTGCACCGTGGTGAGAGGAGCGTTGAGCTGCTTGGCTAGCTCCGTCAGCGAGTAGCGGCGAGTAGGGTGTAAGAGCAATGATGCGAGAAGATCACCCTGATGGCGTGATCGAAGAATCGGAAGTAGCGCTGGAGATTCACTACGCATGAATGAAAGATATCATCCATCTAAGGGAAACGTCTAGTCGCAACCCTTGAGGAGCAAACAGCTGCAATAAGCTGGCCTAGTCAACCTTCAATACGTCGACCTTGTTGGCTTTCATGCAGGCGTTGCGTGCGAACTGTTATCCAAAAATTGTGCGAACTGTCGTTTGTAATCTGTGCGAACTGTAAGCTATAGGCTTGTGGGCTGCGTGTTTAACGGTGAGTATAGTGGCAGAGGAGCAAGGATGGTCAGGTCTATGTACCTACCAAGGATCGCTGGCTCTGAGGTCACCCGCGCTCTGGAGGCGATGGGCGCGGTAGCGATCGAAGGCCCCAGAGGTTGTGGGAAAACTGAAACCGCTCGCCGCAGCTCCGCATCCGAGCTGCTGTTCGACTTGGTGCCTGATATTGAACGCCGACTGGCGCTAGCGCCAGGGAGTGTGCTCGACGGCGCTACTCCCCGCCTGTTGGATGAATGGCAGTTAGCCCCCGCAGTTTGAGTCTCTGGCTACCCGTGATCTTCGGGTATATGCACAAGCAGCGGGAGCTTCCTGTGCTCATTACCGGCAGCGAGATGGGCGCGGGGAAATAGATGTAGTCGTTGAAGAGCACAGCTCTGGTAGGTGGGCAGGATTTGAGATCAAGCTTGGATCAGAACCGGACATGGTCAATAGAGCGGCAGCCGAACTAGTTCGTGTCGCGCCCACGGTAAAGACTTCGGCATCCGGACTGGTCGTGGTTACCTCAGGTAGCTACGGCTATCGACGTCGCGAAGACGGGGTGCTGGTGGTTCCGCTGGCCGCGCTCGGACCTTAAGCCTGCGCGTGTAGGATGGTTTTCCCTCCAGCGCTGTGCAAGTGTGGCCTAGCTGACCTTCAAAGCGTCGGCTTTCCCGGCTTTCATGCAACTGGTGCAGACGTCTACCTTTCGGTTGCGACGACCGCTGACCAGAGCGCGAACGGTTTGAATGTTGGGCTTCCAGCGTCGCTTGGTGCGCCGATGTGAGTGAGATACCGACATGCCGACACCCGGCTTCTTACCACACAGGTCACATACGCTGGCCACAACAAACTCCTGTGATTGAATGAACTTTGAGGTTACTGACGCTACTCACAGTGCAAGCACAGTCAGCAGTGTGAGTTGTGCTGCGCTCTAGGTGTGTGCAGAGAAGCTTTAGGCTACCGGGGTGCAGAGATCTCTAGCGCACCGGCCCCGGTTCTCGCTGCCATGTGTCGGCGTTAGCTTATGCCTTTTTGATGGGGATGCAGTGATCGCGTCAGTCCTGGGAATCGAGGCGGTTACATGCCAGATCTGAATACCAAGCTGCGCGATGTGATCGGCGATAAAACCGCGAAGCTGCTGGCAAGCCAGCTGGAGCTGCACACGGTGGCGGATCTGCTGCACCACTACCCGCGCCGGCATGTCACTCGTGGGGAGCTCACCGATCTATCTGCGCTTACGCTAGACGAACACGTCACGATCAGCGCGCAGGTTCGCAAGATCAGCCGGCGTCCGATGCGCAGCAAGCGCGGTTCAATCACCGAAGTTGTGGTAGGCGACGGTCGCCACAGCGTGCTATTGACGTTTTTCAACCAGCCGTGGCGCGAGCGTGAGCTTGAGGTTGGCCGCTGGGGTCTGTTTGCTGGAAAAGTTGGTGCTTTTAAAGGAAATCGCCAATTGCTGCATCCAGATTTTCGACTGCTTCCCGCAGATGGCGCGGTCGCTGGTGAGCAGGAGCTTGACGAGTTCGCCGGCGAGCTGGTCGCGGTGTATCCGGCCACAAAAGATGTCGCCAGTTGGGTGATCTCTCGCGCTGTTCGGCTCGCACTGGACACATTAGAGCCCCCAATCGACCCGGTTCCAGGCGATATCCTGCGGCGTCGCGCTATGCCGAAGCTGCCTCAAGCGCTGCGGAGCATGCATCGACCCACGTCGCTGGCCGATCTCGATGCTGCCCGTACCCGGCTGGCATTTGACGAAGCACTGGCGGTGCAGTTGGTGCTGGCCCGCCGCCGCGCACAGACCCAGAGCTACGCCGCCACACCTCGGCCAGCGCGGCCCGGCGGACTGCTGGCGGGTTTCGATTCCGCCTGCCCGTTCACACTCACGCAAGGGCAACGCGAGGTTGGTGCGGTGATCGCAGCCGAGCTGACGCAGACCCAGCCCATGCATCGACTGCTGCATGGTGAGGTGGGTAGTGGGAAAACCATCGTGGCGCTGCGCGCGATGCTGCAGGTAGTGGACGCTGGAGGTCAAGCGGCGCTGTTGGCACCGACCGAAGTACTTGCTGTGCAGCACGTTCGTACGATTCATGCGCTGTTGGGTCCGCTTGGCTGCGCCGGCGAACTCGGGGCAGACCCTGGCGCGACCTCGGTGACACTGCTCACCGGATCGTTGAGTGCTAGCGCTCGGCGTGCAGCGCTAGCCGCCGCCGCTGCTATGCCCGAACGCGGCGGTGCGGGCATTGTGGTTGGTACGCATGCGCTGCTGCAAGACACCGTGGAGCTGGCTGAACTTGGGTTGGTGGTTGTTGATGAACAGCACCGGTTTGGCGTAGAGCAGCGCGACGCGCTGCGAAGCAAGGCTGTTAGTACGGGCCAAAGCCACCCGCACGTGCTAGTTATGACCGCGACGCCTATTCCCCGCACCATCGCGATGACTGTCTTCGGCGACTTGGATACTTCAGCGCTGACCCAGCTGCCGGCAGGACGCGCACCGATCTCCAGCAGCGTGGTGCCGGTACGGGAGAAACCCGCATGGCTGGAACGGACCTGGCAGCGGGTTCGCGAGGAAGTCGCCAAGGGGCATCAGGCGTATGTGGTGTGCCCACGAATCGGCGATGGTGGTGATGCCAGCGACGCCGACGACAGGGCCGGAGTTGACGTCGGCTCGGAGGCCGAACAGCTGCACGATGATGCGCCGCCGGACACTGGGCTTCCTACGGCGGTGCTGGAGCTGGCGCCGATACTGGCCGAGGGTCCGTTGGTGCAGCTACGCGTTGGTGTGTTGCACGGCCGGTTACCTTCGGAGGAGAAAGACGCGGTGATGACGGAGCTGGCGCGTGGGAAGCTGGACGTGCTTGTGGCTACGACCATCGTTGAGGTGGGAGTAGATGTGCCAAACGCCACCGTCATGGTGATTGTCGACGCCGGGCGGTTCGGCGTATCACAGCTGCATCAGCTGCGAGGCCGGATCGGACGGGGGAGCGCTCCGGGTTTGTGTCTGCTGCTAACCACGGATGAGCCGGGTTCTGCCGCGCGTACGCGGCTGGATGCGGTGGCATCCACCACGGACGGTTTCGCACTTGCCGAGCTTGACATGGAGCAGCGTGCCGAAGGTGACGTATTGGGCGCAGCTCAGTCTGGCCGGCATCGCAGCCTCAAGCTGCTCTCGCTACGACGAGATGGAAAATTGATCGGCGCGGCCCGTGAGGAGGCAATGACAGTGGTAGCGGCCGACCCGCAGCTGCTCAGCCATGCTGGTCTTGCCGAGCTAGCCGCCAGTGTGGTTGATGATGAACAAGCCGAGTACCTGGAGAAAGCGTAGCTGACCATCCTGACCCCTTGTGCCAATGTCTTCACTGATTGCGACTACTACTCACTTCGCGTAATGCAGGTATGGTAGGAGCAGAAGTTTAAGTTGGCTCAGATTTTGGTTGCTCAGATCCGGCTTCAGTCAGATATATCGCAGAACAAGGAGTGTCATAGTGACGGCAGCACACGGAACATCTGTTGCAGAGCATCTTGAGACGGAGCATCTTGAGGCAGAGCATGTTGAGGCAGAGCATGTTGCGCCGGATACGGAAACCGCCGCGCAGACCACCGGCGCGAATACCGCCTCGGGGGTGGTGCTCAGCGATGCCGCGGCGATCAAAGCTAAGGCGCTACTAGACCAGGAAGGCCGCGACGATTTGCGGCTACGGATTGCGGTGCAGCCGGGTGGTTGTTCGGGTCTGCGGTATCAGCTGTACTTCGACGAGCGCAGCCTCGACGGCGACACGGTGCAGGACTTCCAGGGCGTCGGGGTTGTGGTGGATCGAATGAGCCAGCCTTATCTGTCCGGCGCGACGATCGACTTCGTGGACACCATCTCTAAACAAGGCTTCACCATCGACAATCCCAACGCCGGTGGGTCATGCGCCTGCGGCGACAGCTTTAACTAGAGTTGCCAATAGCAAGGACTGCATTGCGGGTGTAGACTGGTTAACAGCCGCCCATCGCGTATGGTGTCGGAAGTGGGGCCGAGGACTCCCGATGGAATCGGGACCTCGGCCCGGCGTTTTTAAGGGTTTATGTGAGCGCAATGTCGTGTCGCTCAATCAAGGGCGCAACGCTAGCGAGATGTGCAGGATTACCCTTAAATGCCGCGGTGACTGCTCCGCAGATGACATCTGGAATCCACAGTAACGGCTCTCCTACGGGGCCCTCAGGCTTGGCGTATTCAAGCCGTAGCTTTGGGCTAATGATGTGTTGCCGACGCATTTGGTCGATGACGGTTATCTCGGCACGGTTAAGTTCTTGCGTTCGTGACTCTAAGAAAACTTGCTCAACTCCTGATTTCTCTAGCTCAAAAAGCAGTCGCTTGAGGCATTGCCTCCTGGCTCGTTCTTGTTTACGTCCGTCGAGCGGTGCACCCACTACAACAATATGGCTCGCGTCAGCGGCGGCCACTGTTTGGATGGCCTTGCGTCTTGAAACTTCGTGCTCGACACGCCAATGAAACCTGGGGCCTGATACCCGCAATGTTTTCACGAGCTCGCGCAGCTGCGTGCTGTACGCCGGTTGCAGTAGCAGTGCTGCCAATACATAGTGGCATGTCGCTCGGGCAATGGCCGGTTGATGCATCGCCTCATCGACATAGGCCAGTTGATTCATCGACCCCGACCGCCCAGGCTCACTGCCTTGACTGGCACGACAACATCCATCGCTACAAGATAATAGGTCTACACACTCAGGCTGACGCCCACCATGGGCACCACCCTAATCCAAATTGACAGGTGCCAAGGCTCCTGAGGCCTTGGCAGATAGCTATTGGCACTTTTATTACAAGAGTTAACTACACCGCTGTACGTCGAACGCTGGTGTAGCGCCGGTGAGGTCTGCGCCGCAAAAACGCTGGTGTCGCATGCGACACCATGCGGGAATGTCATGCGCCGCGGCGGGGTCATCAGCAAGGACCCGTACGGTATCGCCCACCGCTACCTGCGCAATCTGCTTCGCTAGCTGAATGACCGGCTGCGGGCAGCGCTGCCCGCGGCAGTTCAGCACCAGGGCCACGCTCACAGCGTCCCCGTTCCGGCGGTCGCGCGTAGGGCGGCAACCGTTTGTGGCAGCACGGTCATAAAGCGATCCACGTCGGCCTCCGTCACTCCGCCATGCAGTGATATTCGCACGTTGCCGTGAGTGAGCGCGCCCATAGCTGCCAGAACATGGGACGGTCGCTGTTCTTGCGTGGCACATGCCGAACCGCTGGAGACGGCGAAACCGTGCCGGCTCAGTTCGTGGACTAGCGCCTCGCCATCGATGTACAAACAGGAGAACGTGACAATGTGCGGTAATCGTGCAACCGCATGGCCCACAATTTCGGTATCCGGCAGCTCACGCGCAATTCGCTCCCGCAGCGTCGTGGTGAGTTGACGCAGCCGCGTGGCGTGTGTCGCTAGCTCGGCGCGGTGCGCACGCAGACTGGCCGCGGCAGCTACTACCAGCGGCACGTTAAATTGACCGCGCAGTACCTGCAAGTCGCTCTGGGGCGAGCGCCACCGAGTTCCGGTACGGACCGCCAGCACTCCCACCCCCGTTGGGCCGCCCCATTTTCTGGCGCTTGCGGTCAGTAGCGACCAATGCCGGGGGATGTCCCCGTAGGCGATAGACGCTGCCGCATCGACATACAGCGGCACGTTTGCCGACTGACACGCCTGCGCCGCCTGCTCTCTGGGTTGCACAGTCCCCACTTCATGGCTTGCGCTGATCAAAGCGGCGAGCGCGACTCCAGGTCGGCTCACCTCGGTTGCAAAGGCGCCTAGGTCTAGCATTCCGGCGCTGTCCACACCAATGCTGCGACAGTCACCCCCTGTAGCCGTGTGCACTGCCGCGGCATTTAGTACGGCGGAGTGCTCGATGGCGGAGTGCACCAGCGTGGTTCCGACTCGATCGCGACCTAGTAGTCCTCCGGTCACCGCAAGGTAGGCGGCATCGGTTCCGCTATGGCACAGTCTGATTTCATCTGGTCGTGCTCCAAGCTGCTCTGCGATGCTTTCTTGTGCGGCATCGAGCAGCTGGCGCGCTGCGCGGGCTTGAACATACAGCCTGGTGGGATCAGCCCAACCGTCCTCGATAGCGGCCGCCCACGCTTGTCGCGCCACCGGATGCAGCGGGGCTGCGGTTGCCGCGTCCCAGTAGCTGCTATTACTCACCCATGCAAGCTTACGAGGTAGTGCACGATAAAAATTTTCGCACAAGTTCTCTTAACTTAGCAAAACACGCTGCCACTGACCTGGTCGCTTCATCGACGATGATGGCAGTAGCTTGCAATCGGGCACCATGTCGTTAGAGGGGCCGCCCCATAGGTGGAGAGCCGAGCCGGTCGAGTAATCTCGCGGCCGTGACCTGTTCGCAGCGCCTTCCTCATTCTGCGAGTCATCGTCGCTCGCCACGCCTTGGCCGTTCTCGGCGATTCGTGGCTGCGGCTGTGGCTTTATTCAGCGTGGTGCTGCTGTCGGGATGCAGCCGTGAAGAGGCAGCACGGTTTGGGTGGCCCAAAGGCATTACTCCCCAGGCAGAGCAGATGCGCCAGCTGTGGACATGGTCAGTGGTGGCCGCGCTTGTTGTCGGGGCGATTGTCTGGGCGCTGATTTTTTGGTGCGTTGTGCGCTATCGCAAGCGAGGCGAGAACCTGCCAGTCCAGACACGGTTTAACGCGCCCCTCGAAGTGCTCTATACGGTTGCGCCCATCCTGATTGTGCTGGTGCTGTTTTACTACACAGCTGTGACGCAAAGCTATGTCGATACACAGTCGGGGCGCCCCGACGTGACCGTGAACGTGGTCGCCAGCAAATGGAAATGGACGTTTGAATACCCGGACTATAAAACTTCTGGCCCGCAACCTAAAACAATCTCCACGGTTGGCTCGACTGAAGGCACGCCCGTGTTGGTGCTGCCAGTGGACAAAAGGGTTCGTTTTACCGAACAATCCACCGATGTTATTCATTCGTTCTGGGTACCCGAGCTGTTATTCAAGCGCGATGTTATCCCCGGACGTACAAACTCATTCGAGGTCACTATTGACAAAGTGGGTGCTTATGTGGGGCGTTGCGCCGAACTGTGCGGCACGTATCATTCAAGCATGAACTTTGAGCTACGCGCAGTAACATGGCAGCAGTACCAAGATTTTGTGGCGAAAAAGAAGACTGAAATGTCTACCGCAGATGCCTTGCGAGCCATTGGTGAAAAGCCCTATGCCATCACTACGAAGCCGACAGGTACCAATCGATCAGCCGCCAATGGAATCTGATGCTATCTACGTCAACGGCTATAGGAGCCTACATGCAACGCTGCACCACGGAGTAAAGAAGGTATGAAGCTAGAATCCCGTATCTTCAACAGCCTTGCGCTGTTCCTGTTCATCACCGCCACCGTGTATCACATCTGGACAGGTAATACCGCTGAAGGCGCCGACTGGGTGGGCACAACCGCACTCGTGCTCTCCGGTGGCCTATGCGGCTTGTGTGGCCTGTACTTCTCGTTCGTTGCACGGAGAATTGAGCCGCGTCCAGAAGATCGTGACGATGCCGAAATCGATGAAGGCGCGGGGGACCTCGGATTTTTCAGCCCTGGTAGTTACTGGCCGGTTGGCATCGCCTTATCGGTAGCTATCGCCGGCCTAGGTGCGGTGTACTGGGCGCCGTGGCTGATCCTGGTCGGCGGTGTCGCCATTATCTCAACCGTCGGTGGCCTGCTATTTGAGTACTACACCGGAAGCCGCGCAAGCCATTAAGCAACGCATTTCAGCTTTTAGAGTTAGGCAAACGGTGATCTTTTTAATTAAACCGCCTAAGGATTAGGCCGTACTGTCGCTATTACACCCCCACCGGGGCGGACCAATAACCGCAGCGAACCACCATGAGCTCTGGCGATGGTGTCCACGATGGCTAGCCCGAGGCCCGAGCCAGTACCGCTGGCGGTTCGGTCGCGTGTACCACGGCGGAACGGTTCGATGAGCTCGGCTAGTCGTTGCGGGGACAGCTGGACACCGGTGTTCTCGACGAAGATCTCCCCGTCGCTGGTGCGGACCCGCACCCAGCCACCGGGCTGATTGTGCACGATAGCGTTGCGGATGAGGTTGTCTACCAGAATCTCGAGCAGCACAGGATCGCCACTGACCGTGCTGGGGTTCAACTCCTGGATCACGTCGAGTTCTTTCCCCGCTGAACGCCATCGCTCGAGGGCATCATGTGCAACTTTGTCGAGCGCGACCGCTTCATGCCGTTCGGGGCCATGCTGCCCGCAGGAAAGCTCGAAAAGGCCATTGAGTAGCTGTTCCTGTCGCAATAGCACAGCATGAAGATCGTGGGCCAGAGTCTGGGCGTCTGAGCTAATCCCGGGGGTGGCAAGGCTCACCTCCACCAGCGCTCGTTGTGTCGTCATGGGGGCGCGAAGCTCGTGAGAGGCATTGGCCGTAAATGAGCGCTGAGCGGTAAACGCCCGCTCTAGCCGCGCAATCATGCCGTTAAACGTCTCGGCCAGCTCTTTGAGCTCGTCGTTGGGTCCACTCACTGGAATGCGTTCGTCTAGGGATTGGTCGGAGATTCTACGAGCAGTTGATGAAACCGAACGGATTGGTTTCAATACTCGCCCAGCCATGAACCAGCCCAGGCACAGTGCAATTGCTGTCATACCCACAAGTGCTAGACCAGAAGCAGCCAGTAGCCTTTCTTTTAGCTCACTTCGTGCCTCCTTTCTGGCACGGATGATGTGAGCTCTCACCTCGCTCCTGCTTGCCAGCGGATGGGCCGGCATATGCTGGGGCGAATGTTGTGGCTGCGAAAAACCAATGGCCAGAATCAGGGCAATTAGCAGCATTCCAGATAGCAGAAAAAACGCACCATAAAATGTGGTTAAGCGTGCACGCGCGGTCATGCGTTGCATTCTCATCATCGTATTCGGTACCCCGCTCCTACCAGCGTTTCGATCACTGTTGGCGGTCCAAGTTTGCGGCGCAACGATGCCATCGTGGTACGCATGCTGTTGGTGAAGGGATCGGTGAGCTCGTCCCAGACCCGCTCGAGTAGATCTTCGGCACTGACCACCGCCCCATCCCCAGCCAACAGTACCCGTAGCACTGCGAACTCTTTGGGTGCTAGGCGAATGGGTACACCATCCCGAGTTACTTCGAATCTCACGGAGTCCAGCGTTATTCCACCGCGTTGAAGCACCAGTGGGCTGGCTGGTTTTGACCGGCGCAGCAGCGCGTTCACCCGGGCACGCAACTCATCAAAGGCGAAAGGTTTAGATAAATAATCATCCGCGCCTAAATTCAGACCTTCGACTCGAGAACGAATGTCGACGGCGCCGGTCATCATGAGCACCCGTACAGCACCGCCCCAAAGTTCAACAATCTTGTGGCACACCTCGTCCCCGTGCACCTCGGGGAGATCTCTGTCCAGGACAACAACGTCATAGCGGGTCATGCTTACCCGTTCTATAGCATCGTCGCCGTTGTAGACCACATCGACCGCTAGAGCGGATTGGCGCAGCCCTCGCGCAACGGTATTAGCTAGTACCTGATCGTCCTCCACGACTAATATCCGCATCCTGATCTCCTTGCAGTCGAGAACAAATCATGACCGACATAACCGAGCTCATCACAGTAACCGGCAGATCAGTTTCAACTAGCTGAAGCTGATCCATCGCTCTAGTGTTTGACGCGCAGCACCGGAGTCGATGGCACGTCGAGCGTCGCTGAGTGCCGCAGCCATTGCCGCGGTAACACTATGCGCTGTAGGGGTCCCACCCCCGAACCTGCGGTGTGCCGCAAGGGCTGCGGCGGCATTGATCACCGTTGCGTCGCGAATAGCTCCGTGTTCGCCGTCGAGCACTCGGTGTGCGACGGCGGCGTTATGAGCCGCATTGCCGCCGGTGAGCTGGCCACGTTGGGCCCGGGCGATTCCCAGCTCGGCTGCATCGAGCAGCATGGGGTATACCCGTCCACTGGCGGCGACCCATGCCTGGGTTGCGGTGGTAGTGGTGAACTCATCGAGCCCGTCTTCACCGCGCATTACCAGCGCGAACATACCTCGTTGAGCCAGTACTTGGGCCAAGAGCGGAGCCATACGAACATCGGTGCATCCCACCGCGGCCGCCGTTGGTTGTGCGGGATTACTCAGTGGTCCTAAAAAGTTGAACACAGTCGGTACACCTAATTGGTGCCGCACCGCCGCCGCGTGGCGTAGCCCCGGATGGAAGTGGCGCGCAAAGCAAAATCCGATTCCGATGCGTGCGACACAATCACTGACCTGCTGCGCAGAGGCCTCTATCTGTACGCCGAGTTTTTCCAGCACATCGGCGGAACCGCACGCCGACGAGGCGGCTCGGTTGCCGTGCTTGATCACCGGCGCGCCCGCTGCGGCGGTGACCAACGCGGCCATTGTGGAAATATTCACCGTGTTAGCACCATCCCCGCCGGTACCCACTACATCGACCGCGTCAGGGATCTGAGGCATGGGAAGCATGTGCTCTAGGGTGGCTTCGACCAGCCCGCTGAGCTCTTGCGCAGTTTCGCCTTTGGCGCGCAGCGCTACAACGAATCCGCCGATCTGAGCGGGTGTGGCTTGTCCGCTGACGGTTTGCCGCATGGCCCAGGCGGTTTGTTGCGAGCTCAGCTGCTCACCACGTAGTAGCGCAGCGAGCAACTCTGCCCAGCTCATGAGCTCAACATGGAAGCTTTTGTCGGCCGAGCGCGTAGCAGCTGCGCCACGATTCGACTGGTAGTTATTGGATCAAGCGGATGAGCGATCACCGCGTTAGCTTGCGACCAGGTCGCAAGCCACCGATCGGCTTGCCTGGCCACGAGTAAGCACACTGGTGGGCAGCTCGCGAGCTCGTTTTTCAGCTGTCTTGAGATGCCCATACCGCCAGCGGGCCACGCTTCACCGTCGAGAAGTAGTAGGTCAGCTAAACCGGCGTCGGCTGTGGCGAGCACCTCATCCACGGTTGTGGCGTCGAGAAACTCGACGGTGCCCAGGTCTGGGGCGGGTCTGGCGCCGATTGCTAAACGCATTCGGTCGCGAGTCGCCGAGTTATCGCTATAGAGCAGCACGCTGTAGTCGGCACGGCGGCGCCTATTCGACTGTCGACCTGCGGGCATTGAGCTGGTCATAATGTGGATCGTACCGCTGGGAAAGGGGCTGCGTCGGGATTCTCCGCGCCGAGTTGGTTTCGTGCCGCTTCCTGGCTTTCGAGCCGATCCAGACGGCGATCTTCGCGGGCGCCTTCTCGGTGTGATGCTCGGATCCATTGCACGATGAGCGCGGCGAGCATCAGCAAGCTCACCAGGTCGCCAGATGCCCACAGCAGACCACCGCCGATGTTTTGACGCTCTGCTGGATGCAGCCAGCTCAGCCCCAGCGAAGCGTAGTAACTGCCAGCGATGACGGTGTTGCTCTGCATGATGGTCAGTCCCAGCACGGCATGGATCGGCATCGACAGAAACATCAGCAGTGCGCGTCCCGGGTAGGGGAGTCTGCCCGGCAGTGGGTCAAGGCCAATCAGTGGCCAGAAGAACAAGCAGCCCACCAGAAGAAAGTGGGCGTGCAGCGCTTCATGTAGAAAACGATTCTGCAGCGTCGCGGCGTAAAGCCCAGAGAAGTACAGCGCGTAGGGCGTAGCAACAAACAAGGCGAACGAGACGACTGGAAACGAGAACACTCGCGCTACCCGGCTGTGCAGTAGCTTGAGCAGGATTTTGCGCGGTCGCCGCGGGATGGTGCGTAGCGCAAGCGTGATCGGTGCGCCAAGTGCCAGGAAGATCGGCGCAACCATAGCTAGCAGCATGTGTTGCACCATATGAGCGTCAAACAACACATCATCGTATGCGGCTAGCCCCGACAATGTGGCAAGCGTGATGGTGCCGAGGCCGCCGCCAACGAACAGCAAAGTACGAGAAGCCGGCCATGCGTCGCCGCGTGCTCGCAACAGATATACGCCGTAGAGGTAGGCACCTCCTATAACGAGCAGTAGTGCGGTCAGCCACGAGTCCAGTGTCGCGTACGTGAATAGCGATGCCGGGGTGAACGGCGACACATCTACAGCGAGCACGTCTGTGAGCGTAGACCGAGTTGTTGCGGTAATTCCAGGCGAGCTTGCCCGCACACCTTCCGCGGAGTTACCCCGTTGCGAGACATGAAATAACCGAGGCCATAATGATCGGCGTGACTGCAGAGGTGGAATCCTTGCCGCGGGTGAAACCTCCCGCGCCAGATCGTCGGCAGATCCATTCGCTCAATCGCCCTAACATGGTGAGCGTTGGCACGATCGTCTGGCTCTCTAGTGAGCTCATGTTCTTTGCGGCGCTGTTTGCCATGTACTTCTCTATTCGCGCAAACAGCCCCGCTTTGTGGGCGCAGGAGACTGAAAAGCTTGGGCTTCCGTATGCGTTGACGTTCACCATCATCTTGGTGGCATCATCGATCACCTGTCAGCTCGGCGTGTTCGAGGCCGAGCGTGGTAATGCCGTGGGGCTGCGGCGATGGTTTGTAATCACATTCGTGATGGGCTTAATCTTTGTGTTGGGTCAGGCCAATGAGTTCCGCAACTTGGTAGTGCATGAGAATCTCTCCATCAGCACTAACGGCTACGGCTCGGTGTTTTATCTCACTACGGGCTTCCATGGTCTGCATGTCATTGGGGGCTTGATCGCGTTTATCTTCATCATGATCCGGTCGACGATGGGCCGGTTTACTCCAGCCCAGGCGACCAGCGCGATTGTGGTGTCCTACTACTGGCATTTTGTGGACATCGTCTGGATTGGGTTGTTCGCGACCATTTATCTGATTAGGTAGGTGGCGGCGAGTATATGGAGCAAAATCAGCATGAGTCGGCGAGTCGAGTGAAGGTATAAAGGTGTCCATCAGCGGCAAGCTCAGGCAGCGATGCCGGCGCTTCACGGTGCTCGTAATAGCGCTGGTGGCGCTCGGCGGCCTGTACACAGCTCTCGCCCCAAGCTCCGCGGCGGAGGATAGCGCAGCCGACGCAGCTAAAAGCAGCACCGCGGTCGCTGAGGGTAAGCAGCTGTTCGAGCAGGGCTGTATCAGTTGTCATGGCTTCGGTCTCCAAGGTATTGCCGACCGGGGGCCGAGCTTGGTCGGCGTGGGCGCTTCTTCCGTGGAGTTTCAGGTCAGTACTGGCCGTATGCCGTTAGCGCGGCAGGAAGCGCAGGCGCAGCGTAAGCCTCCGAAGTACAGCGACGCACAGGTTGCCGCGCTGGCCGCCTACGTTCAATCGCTAGGCGGCGGTCCACAGATTCCTCCGGGGAACCTGCGCGGCGGCAAAGATGACATCGTGCTTGGTGGTGAGCTGTTCCGCCTCAACTGCGCTTCCTGTCATGGCCTCACTGCTATCGGCGGCGCGCTGTCGTCCGGAAAGTTTGCGCCGTCACTCAAAGACGCCACGGATCGGCAAATTTTTGCCGCTATGCAGACTGGTCCGCAGAGTATGCCTGCTTTCGGCGACAACCAGATCAGCCAGCAGCAGAAGAAGGCCATCATCGCCTATGTGCAGTCGATGAAGGCCGATAAGGATCCAGGTGGTTTCGGAATTGGTCGGACTGGGCCAATACCCGAAGGCTTGGTGGTGTTCCTAGTGGGTATCGGTGCATTGCTGGTGGCGACATTGTGGATTGCGGGTAAGTCATGAGCGAGGAAGCAGTGCCCCCGCAGTCGCAGCTCGATGTGCACGATCCCTCGCTCACCACCTTCGACCTAGTGGCCGAAGGTGCCCGCCGTGACGGTGTGGAAATAGCGCACTATCGGCTTCGGTTCGACCCCGAGCAACCCAAGACGCGGGCCGAGAAGCGGATCGAGCGTACGATTGCGCTGTGTTTCTTGATCACCGGTGCCGCCGCACTGGCCTTTGTGGGGATCTTCGGATTCTGGGATTGGAGTTACAAGTCGGGTGCGGGTGCCGACAAATGGTTTACTCCGCTGCTGGGTTCAGCCATGGGAGTGGCGCTGCTGGGCATTGGTATGGGTTTGGTGATCTGGAACAAGAAACTCATGCCCGAAGAAGTTGCGGTGCAGGAGCGGCATGACGGCGCTTCCAGCGACGAGGACCGCACTCTGACGGCTGCGTCCTTGATGAATGTGGTCAACGACACTGGAATACGACGACGGCCGCTGCTCAAGGGTGCTGTTGCCTTCGGCTTGGCTCCGGTGGGTTTGATGGCGGTGGCTCCGCTGGGTGCGATGATCGAGGATCCCAAGGACGATTTGCTCACCACGGGGTTTCGCAAAGGTGTGCGCCTGGTCCGAATGGACGGCAGCCCGCTGCGCCCCGATGACATCTCAGCTGGTGGCGTTGAGACCGTATTTCCTGGCATACCGGGAGGTACAACCAACAAGCACGCGGATTCGCCGACGTTACTGCTGCATTTACGCGAGACCGACGCCGAAAAAGTCATTGTTCGTAAAGACCAAGAAGGCTTCCACCACGGTAATTTTTATGCCTATTCCAAGATCTGCACGCATGCCGGTTGCCCGGCGAGCCTGTATGAGCAGCAGACGCAGCGGCTACTTTGCCCATGCCACCAGTCTCAGTTCGATGTTTTGCGCGGTTGTAAGCCCATCTTCGGTCCGGCAACTCGGGCGTTGCCGCAGCTGCCGATCACTCTAGATGACGAGGGCTTTTTCATCGCGACCTCGGACTATCATGAAGCCATTGGGCCGGCGTTCTGGGAGCGGCCGTGAAGCGGCCGGGTATCCAGAACAGGTCATACAGTTGGGAGCGGCCGTGAAGCGGCCGGGTATCCAGAACGGGTCATACAGTTGGGAGCGGCCGTGAAGCTGCCTAAGATTAAGCCCGCTGAGCTGCCCGCTAAAGGTGCGGTCTGGGCCGATGACCGGCTTGCGGCCGCGGGCCCACTGCGACGACTGATGAACAAGGTTTTCCCGGACCATTGGTCTTTCTTGCTGGGCGAGATCGCGCTGTACTCCTTCGTGGTGCTGCTGCTCACGGGAACGTTTTTGACCTTGTTCTTTGATCCATCGATGACTGAGGTTACTTACAACGGCAGCTACACTCCGTTGCACGGCATTAAAGTGTCGCAGGCGTATGCCTCGTCGTTGAACCTCTCGTTTGATGTGCGCGGCGGCCTGATCATGCGGCAAATCCACCATTGGGCTGCGCTACTGTTCATGGCTTCGATTTTGGTGCACATGTTTCGGGTTTTCTTCACCGGAGCTTTCCGGCGCCCCCGTGAACTGAACTGGCTCATTGGGATCAGCCTTTTGATCCTCGGCATGGTTGAGGGTTTTGCTGGCTATTCGCTGCCTGACGATGCGCTCTCGGGTACGGGACTGCGGATCGCTAGCGCCATCATGCTCTCGATCCCTTTGATCGGGAGCTGGGTGACGTTCGCTATTTTTGGTGGTGAATTTCCGGGCGACGTCATCTTGCCGCGGCTCTACATAGCGCACGTGCTGATCATCCCAGGCTTGTTGGTCGCGCTGATTTCGGCGCATATGGCATTGCTGGTGAAGCAGAAGCACACCCAGCTGCCGGGGCGTGGGCACACGGAGAAAAATGTGGTTGGTCACCGCATGGTGCCAGGATTCGCCGCGAAAGCCGGCGGTTTCTTCATGATCGTGTTCGCCGTTCTGGCGTTGCTAGGTGGCTGGTTTCAGATCAACCCGATTTGGCTGTTTGGCCCCTATGAGGCCGGTGTGGTATCGGCGGGTTCGCAGCCAGACTTTTATATCGGTTGGTTGGATGGCTCGACCCGATTATGGCCGGCGTGGGAGATTCATGCTTTCGGCTACACCGTTCCGGCGGTGTTTTGGCCGACCGTGGTGCTGCCTGGAGTGGTGTTCACCATCGCCGCGCTGTGGCCATTTCTTGAGGCGCGTTTCCGCAAGGATCACGCTCACCATAATGTGCTGCAGCGGCCCCGCGATGTGCCGTGGCGGACCGCGCTGGGCGTCATGGCCATTACATTTTTGATGGTGTTGATCATCTCTGGGGGCAACGATGTGATTGCCGAGAAGTTTGATATCAGTCTTAACGCGATGACATGGGCCGGTCGCATCGGGCTGATCCTGTTACCGCCGTTAGCCTATTTCATTACGCATCGTATGTGTCTGGGCTTGCAGCAGCACGATCGTCAAATTCTGGCTCACGGTGTTGAGACAGGAATGATCCGGCGGCTGCCTCACGGCGAGTTCATTGAGGTGCACCAGCCGCTGCCCTCTGGTCGGAGTCACATGACTGACCAGCTGGAGTCCAGGAACGGTCACGGGGACCACGCGGGCGAGAACGCGGATGTCCATGTTGATGGGCATGTTGATGGGCATGCTGATGGGCATGGACACGTGGATGTGGAAGAGGAGTATCAGCAGATTCCAGTGCCGAAGAAGATGAATAAGCTCGGCGTGGGTGGTCAATCTCCACCCGGCTTCTTCCGCACGATCGAAGACGACGGCCATGCCGCACTGCCACCGGCAACTAGTGAGCCTCGCGATCCGGCACGCAGCACTACGGAGTAACCGCGTTGCTAGCCCTGCGCTTAAGCCCGACGACCTGTGGGATTGGATCCAGCCGTCGGCTGACCGGTGAGGTACCAATTGCGCGGGGAACCCGGCCGGTGTTCGGCGGCGGGGAAGACAGCGTTCCGCACCTGGACAGGTATGGGATTGCCGTATCTGTCGAAATCTTTGCGCAGGATGAGCCGGAAGGGGATTCCCCGCCGCATCGCGTGATTTTCTGTACGCTTTTAAAACGCTGGGGACGGTAAGTCCTGCCGCTACTTCTTGCCCGAGGCTTCCGGGATGAAAAGCATCGGGTTGGGGATGGGTTGGGTCGCCGCTAGCGAATAATCGGCGATTTTTGTAGAACACCCGCATGAGCTCACCAAAATCCGCAAGTGTTAAACCATGGCCTTTCTCGGCCATTCTCCTAACAAATTCCTTCTCTTCCTCGCTCCATTGAGCAGCTTTCCCGCCTATGTACTTACCACCCACATTGCCATTGAGCGGAGTTGGAGCATCCATCGGTGGTGGCGTTGCCACCGCCACCTGGCCACCTCGGCGATTCCATTCGTCCAAAATATCTCGCATGTGACCCCTCACTTTCCCAAATTTATTTCTATCTTGAATGTCGGTCGCGCCCACGCTGAGCAGAACTACGTCAGGTCTGCGGCCCTCCAGTCGCCCATCAGCTTTTTGCAACTGTCCGTCCAAGTCGGAGACCTTGGCACCTGTAACTGCCACATTGAACAGTTCAACCGGGCGCTGGATCTCATTGGCTAGTAGGGGGGCTACCCACTGCATTGATGTGCGATTTCCTGCCCATAATCCGGCGAGTAGCGAGTCACCTGTCCCTACAAGGTTAACGGGGGCACCGGGATACTGTGGGCCATATATGCCGTCGACGGCAGGAGGGCCCTCATAAGCGACGCTCGCGTCTAGAGCCCTACGGAGATGGGCTAAGTTGGCCACCTGTACAGCCCCCGGAACTGCGAGCAGGCCGGCGGCTGTCGCCGCAGCTTTCAGTATTTTTAGCCGCGAGCTGGACTCCATGACCTCACCCTAGCAAGCGGGCTAAGCGTTTCGAGTGAGAACAATTCAGGAATTAGTTTTTGAGCCCTGAAGAATTGTTCCCCCGCGTTTGATCAGGTGGACGCGGAGGGCCCCCTGGATTCACCTGTCGTCTCCGTGGCCTTTCTGGTCGATTTTCCTCGGTTGATCGCAAGTCTTCCGCTACTTTTCCCGGCTCTTGTCCTCAAGGAACCTATTGCACAGAAATAGCGTGGTAAATTAGTGCCACACTATTTGATTACATGGGGGGTTACCGTGGCTGTCAAAGAAGTGGCGCCCCGAAGCAAGACGGTGTCGATGCGCATACCCGTGCAGACCCGAGAGTCAGCCGGGCGATTGGCGCAGCAGACAGGGAAGAGTATCGCCGCGGTTATTGCCGGTGCCGTCCAGCGAGCCGAGGAAGAACTCTTCTACCAACAGCTCGCGCAAGCCTCAGCGCGCACATTCGACGGAGCAGACAGCGAGGCTGACTACCTTCGCGAGAATGAACCATGGATGCGGGGCGACGCTGGTGACATGGCACGTGAACCTGAAGAAAAGTTTTGGCGATGAATGCCTCCACCGGAGACCTGTGGCTTGTTCAATTCAATCCTCAAGCTGGGAGCGAACAGGCCGGCGTTCGCCCCGCACTTGTTGTCTCGGGCGAACGCTTCAACGCCAGTAGTACGCGAATCAAGCTAGTCATGCCGCTTACTAGCCGCGACCGAGGATGGCCCACCCACGTTCCGGTGGTCCCCAGCGCGGAAAACGGTCTCACCAAACCCAGCTGGATCTTGTGCGAACAGGTTCGCGCGGTGTCGGTCGAGCGTTTCTGGAAACGATTAGGAGCAGTCGATTCTCAGATGGTTTCCGAAGCAGTGCACGTGTTGAACGAATGGGTGCTTGAGGCACATAGGCTTTAATTAGCTGGCATAAGTATGTGCCTAGTTGTATGCATTCAAGAATACTGGGAGCCCATGTATGTCACGTACGGTTATTGACCTCGACGAGGAGCTGCTGTCTACCGCGGCTTCCCTGTTGGGCGCTACCAGTAAGCGAGCAACAGTCCATGAAGCGCTGAACCAAGTAGTCGCGCGGCAGTTGCGGCGGTGTCATATGGAGCGTTATCTCGGCGGACAGAACCCGAATCTTGCCAATCCAGATTTGGTCAATCTAGAGCTACTTGGTCAAGCATGGGGTGGCAGGAATATGTGATCGCTGCCGTTACCGGCCAGAAGACCCAATGGGCGGGGGCCTTATCGCGCAGCGTGGCGCTGCGCGGCTGAATAGTCGTCTGGCGTGCCGCAATCAATAAATGTGCCCGGATAGGGCACTAGGTCTAATTCTCCGCGCTCGTGTGCCGAGCGCCATACGTGCTCATAGAGGCCAGGAGTTGCGCCTTCGGAGAGGCGTGGGAGTGCCCGGGCGAGCTCGACAACGTAGCGATTGGGCAGCAAAGACACCCCGGCAAAGCGCCAGCGTCCGCCGAAATCGGCGCGCGCTGGTTCGTCGATTACTAACAGCCGGGGATGTGCACCGTTCCACCCAGCCAGCAGCGGAGCAATCGAGCCACCGCTGCGGTAGGCATCGGCATTGAAGATAGCGAGATCCCGCCCATCGACCCACTCCGCAAGCGCGGCAATCGTGCCCGCGGTACCCAACAGCCGTGGCTCGCGCAGAATGTGTGCCCGCGAGCCGACCGCGCTGACGATCTGCTCCGCCAGATGGTGCACGTTCACCGCCACCTGCGGCGCTCCGGTGAGACCAAGTGCAGCAGCGTCAGCAAATGCATGGTCAAGCAGGGTTTGATCCCCAACCCGTAAAAGTGGCTTGGGCTGCCGATCGGTCAGTGGACGCAAGCGCTTTCCTTCACCGGCTGCAAGTATTACTGCGCACATGGACAGCGGTGATGAATGAACTGACATCGAGGGCCCGAGCACAGTCACAAAAGCTTCACAAACGATTGTGCATCCATTCCTGCTTGCCGCAGTATCGATGCAAGTGTGCCTCGCTTGAGGCTTTTGTGCAATGGAACAATCGCTGTCTGGCCCATACGGTCATGCCGGAGTTTGGCGTGGCTTCCTTTGATTGAAATGATCGAAAATCCAGCTCTCTCAAGCACTTTAACCACTTGCCGGCCGGACATTTCTGGTAGTGCGAACCTCATGCGGCGGCTACGTCCAGGGATGTAATCCAGGGATGAGGTAATGCACTGGTCTGGTTATCTTCAAGATACAACTCAAGGGCTTCCCGTAGATTGGCTAGCGCATCCTCCGGAGTATCTCCTTGACTGGCTACGTCAACTTCCAGCGCTAGCGCAACGTACTGATCATCCTCGCGTTGCACGGCCACGGTGTAGGTGTGAGTGGGCATGGTCAACCTCCTGACTGATGAGAATATCCCAAGTTGCAGTAACAGAGGCATTGGAGCTTTCGCTTAGGCTGAGGGTGTCAGTCTATAGAGAGCCAGCAGTTGCCGTGTGGGGGCCGTAAGTGGTGGTAGCTGCTGGGGGTGGTACCAGTGCGCCTCACTGATCTCCGCCGGGTCGGTAGTCAGGACCGCATCCGAGGAGACTCTGGCGGTGAAGACCATATTCACCTGCTGCGAGCGGGCGCTCACTCTCGCGTTGGGATGAGCTGGAGTGAGCTCAGAAATATCGAGCCGCACGCCCACTTCTTCGGCTAACTCCCGCACGGCTGTGCGGGCCGGATCTTCCCGGCATGCTGCAAGCCCACCCGGCAGGGACCATCCATGTGCATGCGGCTGGCGCACCAGCAGCAACCGGTCATCGGCATCCCGCAACAGCACTACCGCCCCCACCGTGTAGTTGGGGGTGAGTCTCCGCACAAGTTGACCGCGCAGCACTTTAGGCAGCCGGTAGAACAGCGCATAGATACGGGATCGAAGCCAAACCGGGCGCAGCGTCATATTGCGAGACTAGTCATACCGGTAATTGGGCGGCACACACAGTTTGGCCAAAAGATGCTCCCAGCGAGCTGCCCCGCGTACCGGACAGCTCCAGATTCCATCGATGTGCACGAGACGGATGTGCGGCTGTTGAAGCCAGCGCAGCAGGTGCGTTGTTTCGTTGCTGCGGTAGGCACTTTGCTCGGGACCCACAGTCTCCGCTGTGACACACCCTCGAGAGCTTGCGTCGCTTGCATGCGTATAAGCACACGCACTAACTGGGCGAGGAGGTCGCGTAGCTCCGCGGCGGTAGTTACCTCACGTTCGGCGGCGTTGTTGTCGAAGGGGATTGAGAAACCGTCGTTTAGGAACCGTAGGTAGTCGGCTTGACGGTCGTGAAGCCGACGGGCCAGGACTTGCTGTTTTGGGCTTCCTGTTTCACGCTGCCTGTCATCTGGGCGCCGATGACGGCGGCGCTGGGTATCGTGTGGACGGGCCTGGCGGGCCCAGTTTCACTGGCCTTGCACGGTTGCCTGAAACACTGCGATGAGTTCACGTTGGACATGCGCGCCGCATAGCGAGTGAGTTGCGTTTTTGTAAGTGTCATATGGCGCCCAAGCGTCATGGACTGCGACGCTGCCGGAGATTAGCATGACTCCGGCAGCGTCGCGCTTGGGATGGACCGTCAGCAGACACCACCAGCAGCACCGACAATGACCTTAAAACACTTTACCAATCACGGGAGGTTTAACCCTAATTTTTATGTCCACAAGGTTGAGTCGGCAGGGTTGCCGATTTTATGGCGCTTATGCAATTATGACCCCACGGCCGCGAAGGTTATTCACAAGATTCCACTCCTAGGGTTGTGTTATCTGGCGTGCTCCGATGTTCAGGTGGATGGATCGCAAGGCGGAGAATTTTCAGGTAGCGGGGGAATTTCAGCTAGCAAGTGTCTACCTGGAAATTTCGACAACGCCGCGAGGTGCTGCCTGAGCGCCAGCAGACGAACGACGATATCGATTACACGACACTAACTTCTTGAGCCCGGAGTCCGCTGCTTATGAATAAGCTTTCAAGTACCGTCTTTTATCCTGCTGCGGTCCCCTATTCGTGTTGCGAAAGGATGTTGCTCATCTCATGAAACGATCGTCAATAAAGAAGGCTCTTATAGCCGCAACTGCGGTCAGCCTATTAGGCATTAGCACTGCCTTTTCGTACGCCTATGCTGATTCAAGTTCTCCACTTCCGTCAACGAAAACAATGAAAAATGACATTGGGGTCGGCGCCAACCCGGAGGTTGGAGGATTTCCATATATTCTTTCAAATGGAGGTAGACTACTAAAGCATGAGGGCATTCGCTCAAATGGCTATGCCGCTATTCTAGAAGACAACTGCAACTTTGTGGTGTATAAACTACACGGTAAAGCCCCTAAAGAAAAATTATGGGACGCTGGCACAGATAATGAACCGACTACTGATAGGGCTAAAGTTTGTTACGGTGCCGAATTATTTAATGGGACTTTGATAATACTTACACGTGATTTTAATGATAGTGAAGTTAATGCGCATGTGGATTTAACCGGAGATCCGCAAAATGGTCAGAAAAATATCTACAAAAACTATAACAATTTTGCACATTCATACCTTTCGTTTGGCAAAGAAAACGATAGATACGCCAAGGACCATAAAGGCGATTTTAGTTTTTATGACGGAAATGATAACCGGATAGCCGGGACCAATACTTTTTCGCATAAGGGGTTAGATGGGAAGTTAACTCAGCAGAGCCCAAACAATACTTTTTTTAAACCGTAACTGGTCAAGTTTTGGTGTGGTGGGTGCAACGCGAACCTGGCACAGGCCTGCGAGGTGAGAGTGGAGGGGGCGCGGGGGGGTGTACGGACCCCCCCCACGGGGGGACGGCGAGCCCGAGCCCCGCAAATGA
>JBBSOC010000015.1:0-36150 GCA_038260095.1 Mycobacteriales bacterium
AGTATTGAGGCGTCCAGGTCGCGGATGGAGATCGTGCACGAACTGGCGAACTTCGGTCGAGGAATCGGCCCCGGGATGTATGACATTCACTCCCCCAGAGTGCCCGCGATATCGGAAGTGACCGAGGCACTCCGCCAAGCGAGTAAAGCAATCCCAGCCGAGCGACTGTGGGTGAACCCGGACTGCGGGTTAAAGACCCGCGGGTACACCGAAGTCCGCCCAGCCCTGGCCGCGCTAGTCAACGCCGCCAGGCAAGTCAGAACGGAGGTAGGCGCGTAGAGCGTCTGTCTGAGTGAGCCTGAGCAGGCCTACAGTACGAGATTGAGTCTCCGCTGCCGTGCAACCTCAACTTTTCGGCTTTGACAGCTGAGTACGGAGTGATTCGCTAGTGGATTGTAGACATTTGAATGTATCTGGCCATCGCGCAGTTTGGTGCAGATAGCACTGGATCCGTTGCAAAGGTAGAAGCCAACGGATCCAGCGCTATCTGTGCTTTTATTTACTTGGTGTAGCGGTTCGGCATTTCGTTGCAAGCGTCGTGTAATCCTGCCGCCCAGTGGGGATTGTAAACGTCAGGTCCTCCGGTTACGTCGCCCGGGCGACCGCCGGGCTTGCAATAGTACGGCTTCGGTTTAGTTACATGGTACTCATATTGACCCAACCTATAGCCTTCTTGATAGGCATTGTAGTCATCAACTGTCCAAGCCTTCTTTGCTGGTCGCTGAGTACTAGTAACGGGTTGCTGACCCGAATGCTGTGCCGCGGGTGCCACCGCAGGGGCTGGGCTGGAGTGTGCGTACCGATTCGGGGTGTCGGCGTTTGCTACGAGGCCGCCGGCCAGGGCGCCCGTAGCCACCACGGCCAGGATACCCAGCTTGACTGGAAGATTTAATCTCATAATTTCTATTCGTTCCCTTTCTTCAGGGTTCGCACTATTGCTCAGAACTATTGGAAACTATCAGCGTCTCTGGTGAATCGCTGCCCGTTTAGATCGGCCGAACAGGCAATTCTCGCTAGCCCTTTAGCAGAGCACGGACCCGTCATGTTGTCATGGCTCGACGCTGTCCATGCAAGCGTCGCGATCCAGTCCACCGGGCCAAAGAAGGCGAAGAAGATGGCGCTTCGGTAGCGCGGGCATGGAGATTGAGCACTATGCTCAGCGGTCATGTCCCGTGTTGTGGTGTGCGGAAGTATCAACGCCGATCTGGTAGTCAAGGTTAACAGTCTCCCCCAGCCGGGAGAGACTGTTTCTGGTTCGGGGTTCGCCCGTTACCCCGGCGGGAAAGGAGCGAACCAAGCTATAGCGGCGGCCAAGGCCGATGCGCACGTCAGCATGCTCGGGGCTGTGGGTGCCGACATGTACGGCGCCGAGCTCGCTACTTTCCTCGCCGGGAGCGGCGTCGATACCTCACAACTCCTTGAACGCGAGGGGGTGCCTACGGGGACCTCGCTGATTATGGTTGAGGAGACCGGAGAGAACGTCATCGTATTCGTGGCGGGTGCTAACGCTACAGTCGATGATGCTTCGGCCACCGCGCTGAAGCTTCACCACAGAGATGTGCTGCTAGCCCAGCTTGAGACTCCAATGGACGCCACGTTGGCGTTCTTTCGCCACGGCAAACGCGCCGGGGCTATCCGGATTCTCAATCCGTCCCCAGCCGCGGAGCTTTCTCGCGAATTATGGGAGCTCACTGACGTGCTGGTGGTGAATGAAACCGAACTAGCATTCTTCACCGGGCACGCACTTTCTCTCGAAACCTCCGAGCCAGAGCTGCGCGAGGCACGGTCGGCGTTAGCCGGAGTGGGTTTTCACGGCTCACTGATCGTGACGCTGGGCGCCAACGGCGTGGCGGGTCTGGCTGGGGACCAGTTCTTCGGCATTGCTGGTCATGCTGTGCGCGCCGTGGACACCACCGGGGCCGGAGACTGTTTTGTCGGCTGTTTAGCGGCTCAGCTGTGCGAAGGCGTTGAACTTGATGCGGCCTTACGATATGCCAACGCCGCCAGTGCACTGGCTGTACAAAACCACGGTGCCGGCGCTTCTATGCCAACCCGAGAACAGGCGGAAGCTTTCCTGAATAACTAGCGCAACTGGAGCAAAACCGTTGATGGGGTGCCGTCAGAGGCGGCACCCCATCAACGGTTTACTTAGCAAGAATTACTTGTGGTAGGCGCACGTGTATTCATCAACGTTGCCTTGATCTAACGTTACGTTACAGTCGTTGGTCGTCCCTGCGTATTGATTGTCGAAATACCAAGCAATCGTCATCGGTCCCACCCACCACCAATCGCCGCCCTCTCGAGTAGTGGTCAGTTTTGTTCTGTTGTAGTTTGGGTTAAGCTCAAACTTTTGGTTTTCGATCTTGTTACCCTTCTGGTTCAAGCCGCTAACAAAAACGTACCCCTGATGAATCTTCGGGTACTCTAAGACTAAATGTTGGCCAACGGTGCCCTGCGGATGGATACCAGCAGCACTCACGGCCGAGGCGGACAACGCCAGCGCTCCAGCTGCGGCCAGGCCCACCACGGCACCTACGGCGGTCTTCTTTACGCCGGAAAACAACATGAATCTCCTTGATCGAGTCAATGGAACTGGACAAAACGAAACAACCGTATTCATATAGATACATCTACAGCGGTTGTTATTTACGAAATTAAACGGTAACAGCTACGGCAGCACCGTTAAGCAGGAATGAAATTTTTTCATTCTGTTACCTTGATCACATAGCGCTGTCCTGTCGCCCGCGCAGAGTCAGGCTCACGGACCACTCTGCGGTCTTCCCCATCAACCTCCGCCGTATAGACGCCGCCACTAACTGGGCTGCGCAAAAGCACGGTGCCGGTGCTTCTATATTCAGCTCAGGAACAGGTAGAAGCCTTCCTGGATGGTTAACCACGCGCTACCGGCAGTTTTCGCGCGGCCCTCAGCAACATTGCTATCAAAATTTGGGGGTGCTGCCCGGCTCGGACAGCACCCCCAAATCGTTACTCGGTGTAACTAATTATTCTTCCGCTCATCGTAGTTGCAGACGAAGTCATCGCCTTTTTGATAAGTCGGCACATTACACTGATTTGTTTTATTGGGGCCATCCCATACACGCCAATTAATCGTTACAGTTCCTACCCACCGCCGGTCGACGTTCGGAGCTACATCGGTACAGTAAGGTCCCAGTTCAATCCCCTCGATACGGGCGTTGGGGTCGTTAGTACCAATGATGTCCGCACTGCCGCCGTTAAAGCCGGCGGGGAGGCACAGATGGACCCGTTGGCCGTTGGGACCCTTTGATTGAATGGGAGTAGCACTTACGGCCGTGGCGGATAATGCCAGCGCTCCAGCTGCGGCGAGGGCCGCCGTGGCACCTATAGCAGTTTTCTTTAGACCGGAAAACAACATACAATCTCCTTGATCAAGCCAA
Source organism: Mycobacteriales bacterium (assembly GCA_038260095.1). Lineage (GTDB taxonomy): Bacteria > Actinomycetota > Actinomycetes > Mycobacteriales > QHCE01 > QHCE01. The sequence goes on from JBBSOC010000015.1 coordinate 3,417, forward strand.
TGGGGGGGTTGATAACACGAAATAGATGTATTCACATGAACACATCTATACGGCTGTTATTTTTATGCGATTAAACGGTAACAGCTGCGGCGGCGTGAATTAGGGGAAATGAAATTTTTCCTGAGTTCGGCTTCTATGGCATAACGCTGCCCCGCACTCGCAGGGCCTTAAAACCTTGATTTCACCAGATTTAGCCCGCTGGGGGCCGAGGCCTGCGGAAACGGCGATCGGGGGTAACGGCTCCCGACCGTAGATCGCGCACCGGGCCCGGGCGTTGAGCCCTTCGTGTGGTGCCCTGGGCAACATCGCCTCCATTCAACTGACGACGGATGATCTCTGCAACATTCACAGCTGGGCCCAGCTGTGGGCCTAGGACGCTTACTGGAATGCCAAGGTCTTGGCCTTGCGATAAGAAACTCTTCTCATACTCACCATAGCTAGGATAAGACAGCTGAGGTAGCAGGAAAACCCGTGCCGCACTGCTATCGAACGTGGCTTGCCCGCATCGGAAGAACTTGAGTCAGCCAGCGCCGAGCCCAACTTAGGCGTGGGAATCTTTAGATCTTCTAGTAACTTCAACTTCTCGAGGTAAGCTATATGCTCTAGCGCCTCCCTGAGCCGCCCAACGCCACCTTTGTTACCTTCCAGAACATCTTCAGTGAACCGCATGCCATCAGACTAACGTTGAAGCACCAGGACACAGGGCTGGTTGCAGCCCTCATCGAGGATTTGGTCTATGTCACATAGTGGCATCCATACCCAATCGATCCAGAATACCCGTGCCACGGGCGTAACTTATGTGAACGAGCGCTGCCAGGACACAGGGCTGCCCTGTAAAGGGTGGGCATGGCTCGTATTCGGGGACAGGCGGTATGGGTTTGCGTTGCGCTGATTTGTGGGTGGATCATGGTGCCGAATGTCGGGCAGGCTTACTCATCCCACCTGAAGGATTTTGATGTTCAGGCGCACCAAGGCTTTCATGAAAAGTGCACAGGTGGCAACTGAACTGACTGCGATCGTCGGTTCAGAGAACGTGCTTACACAATCAGCAGATCGAGACCCGTTCGAGCGCGACTGGACTGGTCGCTATTTGGGCGCTACACCCGCGGTAGTCCTGCCAGGATCAACGGAAGAGGTTTCAACCGTCCTTGCATTCTGCAATCAACACCTGGTTTCGGTCGTTCCGCAGGGCGGTAATACGGGACAAGTCGGCGGTTCGGTCCCATTAAACGGTGAAATCGTCCTCAGTCTACGACGATTGAAAAGAATCGATTCCGTCAACAGTGATGTGCCTTCAGTCGTGGTGGGCGCCGGAGTGACGCTCAACGAAGTGCTCGAACTGGCTAATCAGCATGGGCTCACCTTCGGCGTTGACTTGAGTCCCAAAGAGGATGCGACCGTCGGTGGAATGATCGCAACAAATGCTGGCGGTCTTCGGTTCTTGCGGTATGGATCGATGCGCAATCAGCTGCTCGGCATCGAGGCCGTACTGGCAGATGGAACTGTCATCTCACACTTGCGTGGTCTGCCCAAAGACAACAGTGGATACGACCTTCCCTCGCTCTTCTGCGGAAGTGAGGGAACGCTCGGTGTAATTACCGCCGCTTCAATCAAACTGGTCCCGCAACAACCGTTGCATGCGGTTGCGCTCGTCGGGCTCGAATCGTTCAACGATGCGCTCGCAACAGTTCGCCTACTCCGCGCAACCGGTATGCTTGAATCCGCAGAGGTCATACTTCCCGCGGGCGTAGACCTTGTCGCTGCGTTCCTACAAGAGACTCCACCTTTCAACAGAGCGGAGCTGTATCTCGTTGTGGAATTGGCAGGCGTCAGCGAAGTCACTAAAACCCTTGAGAAAGAACTACAAGCTCAACAGAAGCAGTTCGTGCTGGCGTCCGATTCAAAGGGACGGGAAAAGCTGTGGCGGTGGCGTAAGAATCACAGCAACGCAATTAGTTGGCATTGCCATCGCGAGGGTTACTCAGCTCCGCAAAAATATGACGTGTCGATCCCGCTGAAGAATACGGTGCCGTTCCTGCACGCGATAGAAGAAGCGTGTTCGGGGTTAGGCACAGCAAAAATCATAGTGTTTGGGCACATTGGCGACGGAAACCTGCACATAAATGTCTTAGGCACGTTCGATCAGTCTTTCAGCAACCGCATCGATGAGGCTGTTTTGCAAACAGCGATCGATTACGGCGGAAGCATTAGCGCTGAACACGGCATCGGTACCTCAAAATCTCGATACCTGCCGCGGTACCGGACACCAGAAGAGCTGAGGCTGTTCGATACGTTGAAATGCGCGCTCGACCCCAACAGGATCCTCAACCCACATGTGCTACGCGTCAATGGGGCACCGGGCTAAACGTTGAAGCCCAGGGCGCGGAGCTGTTCGCGACCATCGTCGGTGATCTTGTCCGGGCCCCACGGCGGCATCCAGACCCAGTTGATCCGGAAGTCGGCACACAGTCCACCGGTGGCGCCGGTGGTGAGCACCGCACGTATCTGGTCCTCGATCACATCGGTGAGTGGGCAAGCGGCCGACGTCAGCGTCATGTCGATCGTCGCTACGTTGGATTCATCCACATGAATGCCGTACACGAGGCCAAGATCAACCACGTTGATCCCCAGCTCCGGGTCCACGACGTCCCGCATTGCCTCTTCCACGTCATCGACGGCCGCGATCGCCGCCGCGCTGGTGGTTGGCGCAGCATGTGTCTCCGGCGCTACCGCGGTATCGGTCGTGTCCGTCATCGGCTCATCCCTTCACATCGGCTGCGAGTGCAGCTACTGTTGCTGCTTTGAACGCCGCCCAGCCCAGTAGAGCGCACTTTACTCTCGCTGGATATTTCGACACCCCGGCGAACGCGATTCCGTCGCCGAGCGCATCCTCATCTGGCTCCAGCTGACCGCGGCTGGCCATCAGCTCAGCGAAGCTGTCGAACATCTTCATAGCGTCGCTGACGCCGGCACCGATGACCTGTTCGTGCAGTACTGAAGCGGCAGCTTGGCTGATCGAGCAACCAAGTGCTTCGTAGGAGACGTCGGCGATCTTCCCCCCCGCCAGCCGCACGCGAAGCCTGATCTCATCCCCGCATGCGGGGTTGTACTGCTGTGATTCGCCATCGAACGGCTCGCGTAGTCCGCTTCCGCGCGGATGCTTGTAATGGTCCAGGATGATGTCTTGGTACAGCTGCTGGAGCTGCACGGGAGTGTCCGCTGTGCTCACGGGATGCTCACCTGCTGCTTCACCTGCTGCTTCACCTCTACACTCCCCTGCACGCCAAAGAATCGCTGCGCCTCACGCACACCTGCCAGCAACTGTTCTACCTCAGCCGCGGTATTGTACAGCGCAAATGTGGCCCGAATCGATGCCTGGATTCCGAGTCGCCGGTGCAGCGGCCACGCACAGTGGTGGCCTACCCGCACCGCGATCCCAAGCGAGTCCAGTACTTGTCCGGCGTCGTGCGGATGCACTCCGTCGATAGTGAAAGCCACCGTACCGCCACGGTTCGTGGCATCGGCGGGGCCAACGATCCGCACGCCGGGGATCGCCGCGAGCCCAGCCAAGGTCTGTGCGGTGAGGGCACGCTCGTGTGCGGCCACCCGATCCATCCCGACAGCACAAAGGTAATCCACTGCCGCACCCAACCCCACGGCTTGCGACGTCATTGGCACCCCGGCCTCAAAACGCTGCGGCGGCGGCGCATAAGTAGTGCGTTCCATCCGAACAAGCTCGATCATGGAGCCACCGGTCAAAAACGGCGGCATCGCTTCTAGCAGCTCACGGCGGCCGTATAGCACCCCGATCCCGGAAGGTCCCAGCATCTTGTGTCCAGAGAACACCGCGAAATCCACGCCCAGCTCGGCAAAATTCACCGGCGCGTTCGGAACGGATTGACAGGCATCCAACAAGACCAGCGCACCCACCTGGCGCGCCCGAGCCACCAGCTCGTTCACCGGCGAGATAGCGCCCGTGACGTTGGACTGATGAGTGAACGCAACCAGTTTCGTACGAGGGGACAGCTGCAGCGAATCCAGATCAATACGGCCGTCATCGGTGACCCCGTACCAGCGCAGCGTGGCACCGGTACGGGCGCACAGCTCCTGCCACGGCACCAGGTTCGCATGGTGTTCGGCCTCGGTGATCACGATCTCGTCGCCGGCTTCGACGGCGAAGCCCGCCGTCTTCGCGTCGGGCACAGCAGCCGCGTTACTCATCGCGTAAGCGACCAGATTGATGGCTTCGGTGGCGTTCTTAGTGAACACCACCTTACCCGCGTCCACACCCACAAACGACCCAATGCGCTCCCGTGCCGCTTCGTAGGCATCCGTTGCCTCTTCAGCGAGCTGATGCGCCCCGCGATGCACGGCAGCGTTGTGCTGTTCAAGGAAATTACGCTCGGCGTCGAGCACCTGGCGGGGGCGTTGCGATGTGGCGCCTGAATCCAAATACACCAACGGTTTACCGTCACGCACAGTTCGGGTCAGGATCGGAAAATCAGCCCGGATCGCGGCAGTATCCAGCGCATTAGGGGCACCCGGCACCTGCCGCTGATCTGCGTTTCCACTCATGGCTGGAGTCATAGCGGCACCGAGGTGGCAGCCTTAACCGGAATGAAACGCTCGTAGCCTTCAGCTTCGAGCCGCTCGGCCAGCTCCGGGCCACCCTCTTCTACGATCTGGCCGCCCACGAAAACGTGCACCATGTCGGGCTTGATGTAGCGCAGGATTCGGGTGTAGTGCGTAATCAGCAGTACGCCCGTATCGCCGGTCTCGCGCACCCGGTTCACGCCTTCAGACACCACCCGCAGCGCATCAATGTCCAGCCCGGAGTCGGTTTCGTCCAGGATCGCAAACCTTGGCTTGAGCAGCTCTAGCTGCAAGATCTCATGCCGCTTCTTCTCCCCACCGGAGAAACCCTCATTGACATTGCGCTCGGAGAACGCTGGATCCATGCCCAGCTTGTCCATCGCGGCTTTGACTTCTTTCACCCACGTACGCACAGCGGGTGGTTGACCGCGCAATGCGGTAGCAGCCGTGCGCAGAAAGTTCGCCACGCTGACGCCAGCAACCTCAACCGGATACTGCATGGCCAAAAACAGACCAGCACGGGCACGCTCATCTACCGAAAGCGCCAGCACATCTTGGCCGTCGAGCGTAATTGAGCCGCTGGTGACCGTGTACCGCGGATGCCCCGCGATCGCGTATGCGAGCGTAGATTTACCCGATCCGTTGGGGCCCATCACCGCGTGAGTCTGGCCTGAGTTCACCACCAGATTCACCCCGTTAAGGATAGCCTTTTCCTCGCCATCTCCGGTGGTGACGTTAACGTGCAAATCTTTGATTTCAAGCGTGCTCACTGCTTCTGACTCCTGTGGCTAGGCCGTTTGTAGATGAATATTTACTTCAGGGGCGGTGTGAGCGCCACAAGAATGTCGTCGCCCTCAACTTGTACTGCATAGGTCTGTACCGGCTCGGTAGCCGGAAGTTCTAGTGGGGTACCGGTCCGCAAATCGAATCGCGAACCGTGCAACCAACATTCGACCGTGCAACCTTCTATCTCTCCATCAGACAGCGCTACTTCAGCATGCGAGCACACGTCCCGCAGTGCAAAGTATGTGCCTTCGGTGTGCACCACCATGATGGGTTGGCCGTCGATTTCTAGACCCACAGCCTTACCTTCACCAACGTCCGATACACCGCATATGCGCTGGTAGGAATCCGTTTTAGCCGTCTGCGCCGAGGGGATACCGCTGGTCATTGCCTACGTCACACTCCCTGCACCGCAAGCCGAGCCTCAATGACGCTCGAGAGACGGTCCTGTACGTCGGGGATCCCAATCTTGTTCACCAGCTCGGCGAAGAAGCCGCGCACCACTAACCTGCGCGCTTCTGCCTCCGGGATACCGCGGGCTTGCAGATAAAACAGCTGCTCGTCATCGAAGCGGCCTGTGGCGCTGGCGTGACCAGCACTGACGACCTCGCCGGTCTGGATCTCCAGATTCGGCACACTATCGGCGCGAGCACCGTCGGTAAGCACCAAGTTGCGGTTGATTTCGTACGTTTGAGTGCCGGTCGCCTCGGGTCGGATCAACACATCACCCACCCACACCGTGTGTGCATCTTGGCCCTGTAGCGCGCCGCGATACACCACATTACTGCGGCAATCGGGTACACCATGGTCCATGAGTAGACGGTGCTCCAAGTGCTGGCCAGCGTCGGCGAAGTAGATACCGTAGGCGTCTACTTGTGCTCCGCGATCGGTGAACTCCACGCTGGTGTACTGCCGCACCACGTCACCGCCGAGGGTGACCGTGATGTGCGTGAGCGAAGCGTCTCGATCTAGCCGAGCTTTGTGATGCTGCAGCTGCACAGCGTCACGGTCCCAGTCGGCGATGCTGATTAAGCGCAGCGACGCGTTCGCGCCAACGCTGATCTCCACATTGTCGGCCAGCGTCGCCGAACCCACGTGATCAAGAACCACAACGGCCTGCGCTGATGCGCCCACATTCAGCACGGTATGGCCGAACGCCACCCCATTGTGCGCGCCCTTTCCCTCGACCCGCAGCACGATCGGCTCGGCGGGCGCAGCGTTTGGGGCCACCTCTACCGTCACCACATCGGCGGCACTGGTCATCGCCTGCGCGCTCACCCGATCGAATGGAGTCAACACAGCTCCGAACTGGGCAGACTCGCGCGGCGTGCAGGTGATGGTTACACCAGCGGGTGTGCTGAAGCTGTGGTAGTTGAGTCCGCCTGGCGCCGGCACGAACGTGCCGTTGCTCAGTCCACGCAGCCGCCGAATCGGAGTGAATCGCCACTCCTCTTCACGGCCAGTAACGATTGGGAAATCGGCTACGTCCATCGAACGCAGTAGCTGCGCGCGCGTAGTGGCCGGTGCACCTGCACCATGGCTGTGCTCGGCGAGCACCGCGCCAGCAGCACTACCCATTGGCTCTCCCATTAACCCACCGCTCCTTCCATCTGTAGTTCGATGAGCCGGTTGAGCTCCAACGCGTATTCCATGGGCAGCTCACGCGCGATCGGCTCCACGAAGCCACGCACGATCATCGCCATGGCCTCGTCTTCGGAGAGACCGCGGCTCATCAGATAGAACAGCTGCTCATCACTGACTTTGGAAACGGTGGCTTCGTGCCCCATCTGCACATCGTCTTCTCGCACATCAACGTAGGGGTAGGTGTCCGAGCGACTGATCGAGTCCACCAGCAGCGCGTCGCACTTCACCGTGGATTTGGACCCGGTAGATCCGTCGAGTACCTGGACCAGACCTCTGTAGCTGGTTCGCCCGCCGCCTCGCGCCACGGACTTACTCACGATCGTCGACGACGTATTCGGCGCGGCATGCACCATTTTGGCGCCGGCGTCTTGGTGCTGCCCCTCCCCGGCAAACGCGATTGACATGACCTCACCCTTGGCATGCTCACCGGTCATGAATACCGACGGGTATTTCATCGTGACCTTGGAGCCAATGTTGCCGTCGACCCATTCCATGGTGGCACCGGCATGGGCGACCGCCCGCTTGGTGACCAGGTTATAGACGTTGTTTGACCAGTTCTGAATCGTGGTGTATCGACAGCGTGCGCCCGGTTTCACCACAATCTCTACAACAGCGCTATGCAGTGAATCGGAGCTGTAAATCGGCGCGGTACACCCTTCGACATAATGGACGTAGGCGCCTTCATCCACAATGATCATCGTCCGCTCGAACTGGCCCATGTTCTCGGTGTTGATGCGGAAGTAGGCCTGCAACGGGATGTCCACGTGCACGCCTTTGGGAATGTAAATAAACGACCCACCCGACCATACAGCCGTGTTGAGCGCCGCGAACTTATTATCCCCGGATGGGATGATCGAGCCGAAATACTCTTGGAACAGCTCAGGATGCTCTTTCAAACCCGTGTCGGTATCGAGGAAGATCACGCCTTGCTCTTCTAAGTCTTCCCGGATTTTGTGGTACACAACTTCAGATTCATACTGCGCGGCCACACCAGAGACGAGGCGCTCTTTCTCCGCCTCGGGGATACCCAGCCTGTCGTAGGTGTTTTTGATGTCCGCGGGCAGGTCTTCCCACGTGGCGGCTTGCTTCTCGGTGGAGCGCACAAAGTACTTGATGTTGTCGAAGTCGATGCCTGACAGATCCGACCCCCAGTTTGGCATCGGTTTCTTGTAGAACAACTTCAACGCCTTAAGGCGACGTTGCAGCATCCACTCCGGTTCGCTTTTCTTTGCAGAGATATCGCGCACGACCTCTTCGCTCAAACCGCGCCTAGCGCCAGTTCCCGCAACGTCGGAATCGGCCCAGCCGAATCGATAGTTGCCCATGGCCGCGATCTGCTCGTCTTGGGTCAGCGGTACTGAAACTGTGGCAACGGGCACCTCAGTTGACTCAGTGTTGCGGGTGAGCTCGGTAGAAATAGTGCTCATGAAGCCTTCCTCCCAGTGGGGGTGGACATAGCAAAAGTGGAGATGGCCGGGGTGGTAACGGACGGCCGGCCCGATGCTGCTGGAGCAGCCAACGGAATGTGCGTGGTGCACACCCCATCACCGTGCGCGATGGTCGCTAAACGCTGTACGTGCCTGCCAGATAACCGCGCGATCGCCGCGGTCTCCACCTCGCAAAGTTGTGGAAACTCCGCAGCCACCGTTGCAACCGGGCAATGGTGCTGGCATAGCTGTGCCCCGCTGGCGATAGCGGAGACATCCGCAGCGTATCCCTCGGCGCTGAGCACCGCAGCAAGCGCATTGATCCGCGCATGAGCACTTGAACCAGCAGCCGTCATAGCCGCTTCGCAGCGTCGCTCGATTCGCGAAAATCGATGTCTCGCCAGCTCAGTGACTGCTTGGGTTCCCGCGATTTCGCGAAGCTGCCGTAATGCGGTGAGCGCAAGGTCATCATAGGCGTGCGGAAATTCTGCCCGCCCTACGGGTGTGAGCACGAAATCGCAAGCCGGCCTGCCACGGTGCCGTTGTCCACGTACTGCTGGGTCGCGTCGTTCAACCCGACCCTGCGCGGTCAAGCCGTCTAGGTGTCGACGGATGGCCGCGGGCCCTAGCCCTAGAGCTTCGCCGAGCTCGGCGGCGGTGGCTCGACCACGTTCCAGCAGCAAATGGCGTACCCGATCGCGGGTGCGCCGAAGCTCGCCGAGAGCATCCTCGTCGATAGCCTCAACGTAAGTGGAGGCCGTAACGTTTTTCACAACACTATTGTGACCTATTTAATGGCATACCGCCAACCCAGGCTCGGTGAACTGGCTCACGAAGGGTTGCCTACCTTACGACAACTTGTGCCTAGCTGTCGTAAGGTAACCCCAATACCACAGCACTTCACCATGTACTGATTACGGGACACTAGCCGCAACATGGCCAATTTAAGGGGACAGCGGTGAGTGGGTTAGAAAACTTTGCCGCCTCACCGTGGCTGTTTCCCATTATGGCTGTTTTAGCCATGTTTGATGCGCTGCTGCCGCCTATTCCCAGCGACGAAATCATGGCGGCACTGGCTGCGCTAGCGGCCTCCAATCACACGCCCGGCCTACTATGGGTCGTGCCGGCAACCGGGGCAGGAGCCTTTGTCGGCGATATGCTCTGCTATCGAGTCGGTCGCGCAGGGGCCCCAGCGGCGTTGCGCCGGTGGGAGCATAAACCCGCGGTTGCCAAAAGCTACGAATGGGCGCAACGCAACATTTCCCGCCGTGGTTGGCTATTTATTCTCACCGCTCGCTATCTCCCTTTTGGTCGATGTACCACCATGCTGACCTGCGGCGCGTTGAAATATCCATTTCCTCGATTCTGTGCGCTCGACGCATTATCAGTCAGCATCGCCGTAACAATTGGGGCGCTAGTTGGGTACGGCGGTGGAGCGCTGTTTGTGAACGCGCCGTTGGCGGGGATGTTTGTGGCCGTGGCAGCGATCACATGCGTGAGTGTGGTTCGCGCCTTAATGAAGACTTACCGCAAAATACGCGGCCACGAGCACGAGCAGGTTTCGTCGCCAGAAATTGTCACTAACTAGCGAAATACCACTGTCCGGTCGCCATTGAGCAGCACCCTACGTTCGGTATGCCACCGTACCGCGCGCGCTAGTGCCAGGCACTCCACGTCTCGGCCTACCGCAACGAGACGCTCCGGGGTGTACCCATGATCTACGCGGGCGATTTCCTGCTCAATAATCGGCCCCTCATCAAGCACAGCGGTGACATAGTGCGCGGTCGCACCGATGAGTTTCACGCCTCGCTCATGCGCTTGGTGGTAGGGGCGGGCGCCGGCAAAGCTCGGCAAGAATGAGTGGTGAATGTTGATCACTCGACCGGCGAGCTCATCGCAGAGCCCAGGCGAGAGGATCTGCATATATCGAGCGAGTACCACCAGATCGATACGCTGTTCAGCAATAATTTTCAGCAACTGCCGCTCGGCCTCGTGCCGGTTGTCGGAATCGACAGGCAAATGGTGGAAATCGATGCCGTGCCAGCGCGCCAGGCCGGCAAACGTGGGGTGATTGCTCACCACTGCAGTCACATCGAGAGGTAGATCTCCAGTCTCGGTGCGAAAGAGCAGATCATTCAGGCAGTGTCCATATTGCGAGACCATGATCAGTACCCGCTGGTGTTGGTTGATGTCATCGATCCGCCACGTCATGCCGAACTCATCAGCGACCACATCAAAACCGGACCGGAGAACCTGCAACGCCGCCTCGCGGTTACCACTGTGCTGGGCGAGGCTCACGTGCACCCGCATGAAGAATCGCTCGCTGTAGGGATCGCCGAACTGTTGACTGTCGGCAATGTTGCCCCCAGCCCGATGCAGATATGCGGCCACCGCGTGCACAATTCCCGGCCGATCGGGGCAGGACAGGGTGAGCACGTATTGGTCATCGCCAGCGCTTGCTGGTGTGGATGGGGCCATGGGCACTAAGTGTAGGACCATCTGGGCAATAGCATGACAGCCATGTTCAGGCCTTTTTCCATAGCCACCGGCAGGCTGCAATGCGCGTCTCGACTTCTTCGCGGACTCAGTGTGGCGACACTAGTCGCGAACGTGCTGATTGTGGTGACCGGTGGGACAGTACGGCTGACGGCATCGGGGTTGGGTTGCCCCACCTGGCCGCGCTGTACAGATGACAGCTACATCACCACGCCCGAGAACGGCCTGCACGGCTACGTCGAGTTCGGCAATCGAATGTTGACGTTCGTGCTGGCCGTGGTGGTAATCAGCACCCTGATAGTCGCTTGGCTACAGCGACCACGGCGCCGCAGTGTGCTGCTGCTCGCCGCGGTTCAGGTCGCTGGGATTGCCGGGCAAGCCGCGCTCGGCGGAGTCACGGTGCTCACCGGACTGAACCCCTGGACGGTTGCCAGCCACTTTCTGTTGTCGATGGCGCTGATCTTCGGAGCATATGCGCTGTATCGCCGGGTTCGCGAAGGTGACGGTGAGCCGATTCGACTGGTGACCGAGCCGTTACGCTGGTTTGCGCGCGGGATCGTGGCTCTCACTGTCGTCGTTCTCGCGTTGGGAACAGTGGTGACCGGCAGCGGACCCCACTCTGGCAGCGGCAATGCCCCACGTACTGGACTGGACCCGGGCGTGATGAGTCAGATCCACGCTGACGCGGTCTTCATACTCCTGGGGCTTACCCTCGGCGCATGGTTCACGCTGCGAACACTTGCTGCCCCCATCAAGCTACAGCGAGCAGTGATCGCGCTGATCGGCGTTCAGCTCGCCCAGGGGGCAATCGGCCTTACGCAGTACCTCACTGACTTACCGGTCGCCTTGGTGGCCGTGCACATGCTGGGCGCCTGCGCGGTCTGGGTAGCAACGCTTGCTGTGCTGTTCGAGACAAGGAGCCGGCCTGCGAACCTGTCGGCAATCAAGCCCAAGGATCAGCTCACCAAACTTTTACTCGGCCCTCCCTACCTTGACGAGAACGCGGAAGACGTCTGGGACGAGATCGAATCTGAACGCAAGGCCGACTTTCCAAGAATTTAGTTCCCGACATAGATCGATGAGGTCTACTGGATACCTGTCTGAAACTCGGCGGCCACGGCCTCATCGCGACGTGCAGGTATGGATTGCGGCCGCAAAATCAGAGGAGTTATGCCTCAGCGTCATTAGCTGCGGTGAATCACCGGCAGGGCGACCACTCCTCGGCGAAGGTCTCCATCTGGGTGAGCACCAGCTGCGTGGCTTCGGGCTCGGCATCCGGTGGGTAGCCGTGCTTGGCGAGCAGGCGCTTGATGGTGGTGCGCAGCTTGGCTCGCACGTCGTCTCGGGAGACCCAGTCGGTGGTGACATCGCGGCGCAGCGACTTCACCAGATCTCGGGCGATGTCGGCCAGCACACCGCTGCCCATCTGCGTGACGGCCGACTCGTTGCCGGCCACCGCGTCGTAGAACGCGAGTTCGTCCGGGGTGAGGTTGGGGCTGAACTGCTCACCTCGGCGGCCGTCTGCGGATACCTCCCGAGCCATGGCGACCATCTCGGCGATCACCTGGGCCGCAGTCAGGGATTGGTTGGTGTATTTGATCATCAGCTCGATCAGTCGGTCGGAGAAGCTCTGCTGCCGGATGATGTTGTGCTTGGTGACGGTGCGCATCTGCTGCTCCACCAGCCGCCGCAGCGCTTCGATCGCCAGGTGCGGGTGCCGTTGCTGCTGCATGTGGGCGATGAACGCCTCATCCAGGTGGGACAGGTCTGGACGGGGCAGTCCCGCGGCCTGGTAGAGATCAGTGATGCCGCCGGCCTCGATTGCGCCTGCCGCGAGCTGCCGCAGATACAGCGCGACGTTTGCCGGGATGGGCGTGCCGCTGACCTCCCGTTCGTCGGCGTCAAATTTGGCCATGCATACCCGGACGTTCTCAAAGAACGCGATGCCGTCCCGGTAGGGGTTCATCTCCCCGCTGGAGGAGCAGAGCGCATAGAACCGGGCAAGTTTGGCCGACGCCTGCCGGAATCGCTCCCCGGCCGACAGCTCGCCGGGCTCCACCTGGTTGTGGGGGTTCTGCGGGCTGCGGAGCAGCTCGACGGCGCCCAGCAGGGTGTTGAGGTACGCTTTGGAGTGCCCCGTTTTCAGCCCGCCCTGCCAGTCGTACCCGGCAAGAATGACGTTGCTGATGGTGTCGTACAGCTCCCGAACCTGGGCCAGCGCTTCGCTCAGCTCCCGGCCGAGCGGTTTGGTCTCCTGGTCGGTGGCGGTGTACTCGGCGAGCGCGGCATACAAGTTTTCGGTGATCGGGGCGTAGCCGACCAGCAGACCGTCTTCCTTGCCGCGGAAGGTGCGGTTGACCCGGGCCAGGGCCTGCATCAGCGCCGCCCCGCGCATGGGGCGGTCCAAATAGAGGGTGTGCAGCGGCGGTGCGTCGAAACCGGTCAACCACATGGACTGCACGATCACCAGCTCCAGCGGGTCGTCGATGTCCCGCATCCGCTGCTGGATTGCCTTGTTTGCCGAAGACCGACGGATGTGTTTTTTGACCGTCTGGTTGGTCTCGGCGGGGGTTCCGGTGTAGACGACCTTGATGCTGCCCTTGCCGAGTTCGTCGTGATGCCAGAGCGGCCGGAGCTCGATGATCTGGTCGTACAGTTTGGCGCAGATCTCTCTGGTGGCGCCGACGACGATGCCTTTGCCCGATCCGCCAATGAATCCCCGCATCCGGGTTGAGCGTTCCTCCCAGTGTTCCACGATGTCGGCGGCGAGTTTCCGTAACCGGTCCGGGGCGCCGTACAGCTCGTTCATCACCGCGCTGGCCTGCTGGATGCGTTCCCGTTCGGCGTCGTCCAATCCGGCGGTGGCTTGGTCTACCCGCTCGTCGAGGAGCTCGGGGTCGATGCTCTCGGGCAGCTTCACCGAGATGAGCCGGCTCTGGAAGTGCACCGGGACGGTGGCGCCGTCGTCCACGGCGCGGGAGAGGTCGTAGACGTCGATGTAGTCGCCGAAGACTCGTTGGGTGTCTCGTGCCCCGGAGATGGGCGTGCCGGTGAACGCGATCATGGTGGCGTTGGGTAGGGCGCTGCGCAGGTGGCGGGCGTAGCCGTTGAGGTCGTCGTAGTGGCTGCGGTGCGCCTCGTCCACGATGACCACGATGTTGCGCCGCTCCGACAGCAGCGGGTGGTCGCGCCCGGCGTCTTTCTCGTCCGTGGTGCGGCCGAATTTTTGCAGCGTGGTGAAGAAGATTCCGCCGACGGTACGGTTGCCCAGCTCGGCGCGCAGCTGGTCCCGCGACTGCACCTGTACCGGTTTAGTGGGCAGCAGCCCGCTGGTGTCGAACGTGGTGAACAACTGATCGTCGAGGTCGGAGCGGTCGGTGATCACCACGATGGTCGGGTTACCCAGTGCGGGGTGTTTGAGGATCTGGTTGGCGTAGAGCTCCATCTCGATGGACTTGCCCGAGCCCTGGGTGTGCCAGACCACGCCGGCCAGGCCGTGGCCGCGCACCGCATCGACGGTTTTCGCCACGGCTTTCTCGACGGCGAAGTACTGGTGCGGGCGGGCGATTCGCTTCACCACGCCGTGTTCGTCCTCAGCGAAGGCCACGTAGTTTCGCAGCAGGTCGAGCATGCGTTCTTGATCGAACAGCCCGTACAGGGCCAGGTTCAGCGCCAGGTCGGAGTCGTTGGTCGCGGGCTGTTTAACGGGGCGGCCTTCATAATCCACGTTCCACGGCAGGTACTGCTCGAACGAGCTGAAAGCGGTGCCGTAGCGGGCGGTGATGCCGTCGGAGACGACGCAGACCATGTTGTACCGGAACGCCAACGGGAGTTCTTCGGTGTAGGTCATGACCTGGGCGTGCGCGCCGGCCAGGGTGGCGTGCGCGTCACCGGTTTTCTTCAGTTCCAGCAGCGCTAGCGGTAGTCCGTTGACGTAGAGCACCACGTCGAAACGGCGTTTGCGCTCACCGTCGACGACGGTGACTTGGTTGACGGCGAGCCAGTCGTTGCCTTCGGGGCTGGCGCCGATGACGCGGATGGTGGGGTTCTGCTCTGCGCCGAAGGCATCGGTGTAGACGACCTTGCGGATGCCTTTGGTCAGGTATTCGTGCACCTGGCGGTTCTCGGCTTTCGCGTCCAGCGAGGACGCGGTAACCACGATGCTCACGGCCTCGTCCACGGCGGTCTCGGGAAGCTCCGGGTTCAGCCGCGCGATCGATGCCCTTAGCCGAGGGCGCAGCACCAGATCCTGCCAGGACTCCCGCTCCCCGGAACCGGGGGCGATCTGCCGGCCCTCGGTGGTGTGCCAGGCCAGTTCGCCCAGGTTCTCCAGCGCGAACGCTTCGAGTTCTCCCTCGGACCAGTCTCCACTCATACCGCATCCTCCACGATTCGTTCGGCGTCTTTGACCCGAAGCTGGCCCGACATCAGCTTCGGAAGCAGCGTGTCGCGGAGAGTGGCGAGGGTGCGGTTCTCTCTCCAGGCCGAATGAGCGCGGGTTCGCAAGACCATTACTTTGTCCTCAAATCTCGCCAACCGCGGCTGCGGGGGCAACAGTACTAGTGCTTGAGCGAATCGATCTGCACGAACGGCAGGGTAAGCACTACCTTCCGCGACGCTTTCTAGATAGCGTGTAAATTCCATACGTCTAGTAATTTCGTATAGGAATCCTGGACCTACGCCGTTTGGTGTCAGTACAACCAACCCCGTGGAAGCAACAAGTTCAGGATCTTCGTCAAGTAGTAAGGCATGGGATCGACGATTGGGGCGGACAGTTGACCACAGAATGTCCCCTGGAGAAACACCTCTTCTCGCTCGTCCCGGAGCTTTCTCCCAAGGAATTCTTTCCGGCCATTCGAACACTCCTACCGAGACACTGGAGATATCTATATATCGAAGATATCGACCCTTTGTGGGCGTAGTTTTAACGCGATTTATCTCTGCAATCTGTCCTAGTGAGACACGAGATAGTTGTTCAGAACTGCTCTCCAACAGTTCTTCCAATAGCTCAGCTGCAACCGTATCGACCATGGCGGCGATGCGGTCGTTGACGGCGATCTTGTCGTCGAGCGCCCCCAACACCCCCGCAATGGCCTGCTGCTTCGAATATGCAGGTGCAGGTATCCGGACTTTCAGTAGTTCCGACTGTCTAATCCCTAGTACGGTCGTCCCAGTCGCCCGGCCTCTTAATTCATTCTGAACAAACTCAGATTGCAGCGCATAAAAGAGATACCTATTGTGTAGAACGCCTCTCCTGCCTCGTAACCCAAATAATCGCTGGCCCAAGACCATTGGATCATCGTCCGGAACCAGCGAAACCCTGCCTAGCGGGGCTTCCGAGGTTAATAAGACGTCGTGGCGTCGAAGTCGGATTGGCATCCACTTCTCATATAGGAGTTGCGAAACTTTTCGCGCCTCCTGAAGAAAGAGACGGCCTTCTCGCACAAGCATTGCCGATGCCACTGGTATACCATGCTGTTGGAATTCGCCGCCAAGCTTTTTAGGTGTCTTACCGCGGTGATCGATAATATGTTCAACCGATTCGCCAAGAATGAGCTCACCCATGGACCCGCTCCAGCTGCTCGCGAACGACCTGCTCCAACCGTGCCGATTCGTCGAAGTGGGCATACAGCTCAGCCGTGAGGCGTTCGATCTTCTGCGCCACGGGTTCGTCGTTGCTGTCGTCGACCGCCGCCGAACCGACGTAGCGGCCCGGGGTGAGTACGTGGCCGTGGGAACGGATCTCTTCGATGTTGGCGCAGTAGCAGAACCCCGGCTCGTCGGCGTACTTCAGCCCGTCCCGGTGCGCAGATGCTGTACCGCGCCAGGCGTGATAGGTGCCGGCGATCTTGGCGAGATCATCCGAGGTGAGTGTCCGCTCGGTGCGGCTGATCATCTCCCCCATCGCTCGGGCGTCGATGAACAGGGTCTCGTCGCGCCGATCGGTGAGCCGCTTGGAGCCCTGCGGGGTCTTGTCGTTAGTGAAGAACCACAGGCAGGCCGGGATCTGCGTGGTCCGGAACATCTGCGGCGGCAACGCGATCATGCACCCCACCAGATCGGCCTCGACCATCGCGCCGCGAATGTCGCCCTCACCGGACTGTTGGGACGACATCGAGCCGTTGGCCAACACCACACCCGCGCTGCCGGTCTCCCGCAGCTTCGAGACGATGTGCTGCAGCCAGGCAAAGTTCGCGTTCCCCGCCGGGGGCACGCCGTAACGCCAGCGGGCATCGTCGGTGCGGCGCGCCCAATCGGAGTCGTTGAATGGCGGGTTGGCCAGCACGTAGTCGGCCTTGACGTCCGGATGCTTGTCCTCGCGGAACGTGTCGGCCCAGCGCGGCCCCAGGTTGCCGCCGATGCCATGGATGGCAAGGTTCATCTTCGCCAGTCGCCAGGTTCGCTCGTTGGATTCCTGCCCGAACACCGACAGGTCCTCGCGGCGCCCACGGTGCGCGGTCACAAACTTCTCCGCCTGTACGAACATGCCGCCGGAACCGCAGCACGGGTCATACACCCGCCCCGAGTACGGCTCCAGCACCTCCACCAGCAGCCGCACCACCGAGCTCGGGGTGTAGAACTCCCCGCCGCGCTTACCCTCGGCCTTAGCGAACTTCTCCAGGAAGTACTCGTAGACCTCGCCCAGCACATCGCGCGCCGGGCGTTCGCCGTGCCCGGTGAACCGGGCGTCGCTGATCAGCGCCAGCAGCTCGCCCAGCCGGAGCTGATCCACGTTGTCGCGGTTGAAGATCTTGGGCAGCACGCCGACGAGCGGCTCGTTGGACTTCATGATGTCGTCCATCGCCCGGTCGATCTTCTCGCCCGGATTGTCCCCGATGTCCCGAACCAGATCGTCCCAGCGCGCAGGCTTCGGCACCCAAAACACGCCATGTCCGGTGTACTCGTCCTGATCGTCGAGGAAGCCGTCGATTCGACTCTCCGGGATGCCTTGCTCGGCGAGTTCGGCGCGGATTTGCTCGCGTCGCTCGGCGAACGCGTCGGAGACATATTTGAGGAACACCAGACCGAGCACGAAGTCCTTGTACTGTGCGGCATCCATCGAGCCGCGTAGCTTGTCCGCGGATTTCCACAGAATCTCGTGCAGCTCCCGCATGGTCTGCGGAACCTGTTCCTTCTTTGCTCGAGACGATGCGCGGGGCGGCGTCCTGGCTGGCAGTCGAGCTGGCATTGTTCTCCTAGTCATCATGTGAAGGTCAACGTAGCGTTCGTGATGCCGGTAACGGCGATCCGCCGTAGCTCGTCCAGCGCGTCGAGTTCGGCTTGAGCTTGTTTTCTGCGGCTATCGAGCGTGCTAAGCAGCGTGTCCATCCGGTGAGCAGTGTCGGAGTCCAAGACCGGCAGTTCCCAATCCAGCAGCTTTCGCGGCGCTCGGATCGCTCCCGCGGCGCGGGCACGGGCCGCGGTCTCCAGCAGTGCGGCGAGCACCCGCGGCGGGTAACGGTCGCGGCCTTTAGCGTTCACGCGCAGACTACGCACCGGGAACTCCACCACAGAGAAACCACGCTCGTCCAGGTAGACGCCCGGCTCGGGGTTGAGTGCGACGACCAGATCGCCCGGCTCGGTGAGCTGCGCGCGCGGGTAACCGGCGGCGAGCACCGCCCGGTCGATCATCCGGCTACCGCGCCTCGATGCGCCGCTCAGCTCCGCTGTGCCGCTCAGCTCCGGAATGCCGAGCACCCGGTGATGCCCACGTGGGCCGACATCGCCGGGGTGGATCCGGCTACCTTTACCGAGCTTGAGAACCTGCTTGCCGATCAGCGTCGCGATCGTTTCGGCAGGCTGCGCGGTCTCTTCGCTGAGTTTTAGTCCGCTGGCGACCTGCTCCCGAGGCCTGGTCGGTTCGGCGAACCTGGCGAGATCGACCTCCAGTTCGGCTATTTTGGCCACGGTCTCGGGGAGCACCATCGCGCGTTCCCGCAGGCTAGGCAGTGCCCGCGGTGTCAACGGTTGGGAACGGCCCACTAGCTCGCCGACCTGCGTCGAGATGCAGAACGCGCGGGTGTGCTAGTCCGGTCGGTGACCATCGCGCCGCCAGGTCACCACATCGGCCACGCAGGCGCTGGCAACGTCTGCGGAAAGTTCCCGATCAGCGATATCCCCGAGCAGAACTCGGCCTGAAAGCCGCCCGTCGTGCGGCGCAGTGAGCACCCACAGCGCCGTCTCGTAACCCGGCCGAGACGGCAGCATCCCCCCGGGCAGCCGGACTACCGCCTCTACCGAGCCGCCGGTCAGTAGCTCCGATCGCAGCCGTTCCGCCGCGGAGTAGCGGGGAAGGCCCGCGGTGAACGCGTGCGCCGGGCCCAACACCACCGCGGTGCACCCCGGCGCGAGTCGAACGGCTAGGTCGTCCAGCGCGGTCAGCGATTCCAGCGCCGAACGGGCCTCACCCGGTCGATACGGCAACGCGGTGACGATCACGTCGGCCGTGACGTGATCGTCCAGCTGCGCGCTCACCGTGACGTCTTCGGCCGGAAGGCCATGCACCAGCAGGCGTCGTCGCAGTAGCCGGGCAAGGAAGTCGTCCGGTTCCGCCGCGGTAAGCACCGGGGCGTGGGCCTCGCCGATCAGGCTGGCCGTGGCGAGCAGTAGATCTCCCGGGCCGGCGTTCGGATCAGCGATGTGTACCGCACCGGAGCGTTCGGCGTGACGCGCGACTCCGGAAAGCTCGGCCATCATCATGGTGAGCTGAGGATGTAGACCGTGCAGCTCACTGGCACCGAGCCGTCCGCGCAGGTCCATAAGCCGTTCAAACGCCGGTGCCACGCCCCAGGCGGCCTCGATCAGCGCATCGATGACTGTTGCTAACTCACGCACCACGCCAGCGTGGTTGGTGACCTCTGAGCGCAGGAGTAGATCTACCGGGTCGGCGGCGGCGGCGCGGGCGGCTAGCGCGTTCTGTGACGCTGCGGCCAGCGGTTCGCCGTCCAGGTGATGCAGGCAGAGCAGTGCGGTGGTCGCCGCGAGCAGAGGTTTTGGTCCGTAGCGTTGCCCGAGCGCGGTGAGGGCGTACAGCCACAGCTCCGGCTCGATGTTCTCCCGTTCGGCTCGGCCAGTGTCGACGAGCCAGGAACACACCGCCCGCCCGTCGAACTGTGGGCTTCCACCGTAAGAGCTCACCGGCGGCGGAAAGTCCGGGTGGCGCCGACGCCAGGTAGTAGGTACGGGGCGGCGCACTCCGGCGAACTCGGCGATCTCCGACAGCGACATCACCGGCACATCAGGGCCGGTCGAAGTGTTTACCATCGCCAACACCTCCGTTCACCGTCGCTATGCGCCTCGCTTGGAGAGACTTTAGCTCAATGCGTAGCTATCTCAAGGCAAATAATGATAATGCCCCTTATCGATATATCCCTAGGCAGAAATCTTTCAACCGCTTAACGTTGCCGACATCCTCGATAGAAAGGTGCAAGCAACGATGACCGACAAGCCCCTGATCGACCTGGTGCTGGACCTAGCAGACGCCGACGAAGACCTACCCGCGTCGGCGAAATTCCTGGTCCTGGCGGCGCTAGAGGGCGACGACGAGCTGGAAAACTTCCTGAATTCAGGCTCCCCCGCCCCCGTCGCGCCGCTGCGCACTCCGGCGCCGCCCGAGCAGCCCAAGCCGGTCGGGGCGTACCTGTCCTCCATCGAGGTAGCGGGTTTTCGCGGCATCGGTGACAAGACCTCGCTGTCGTTGCAGCCGTTACCTGGGCTGACTGTGGTTGCGGGTCGCAACGGCTCCGGTAAGTCGAGCTTCGCCGAGGCGCTAGAGCTGGCCCTGACCGGAGACAGCTACCGATGGAAGGAGAAACCCGCGATCTGGTCCAGCGCCTGGCGTAACATCCACCAAACTTCGCTGTGCGCGCTGCGGATCGGTCTGGCAGTCGAAGGCGTCGGCGCGACCACGGTGGGTCTGGATTGGACTGACAACGCCCAACTCGATGAGCGCAAGACGTGGACGCAGCGATCCGGTGAGCGCCGTGAACCGGGCACAGTCGGTCTCGGCTGGGACGCCGCGCTCGACCTATATCGGCCAATCCTGTCCTACGAGGAGCTGAGCGGGCTCATTCAAGGAGGGCCCAGCCAGCTACACGACGCCCTTGACAAGATCCTCGACCTAGACCAAATCACCGACGCGGCTAAGAGACTTACTGAGCAGCTCGCAGCCAGCAAGAAACCAGACGACGATGCTGCGAAGCTGAAACGTGGGCTCAAAGCAGCGCTGACCGACAGCGACGACGAACGAGCAGCAGTAGCGCTAACGCAGCTGGGAAAGCACAACCCCGACCTCGATGGATTGGTTCGGCTAGCCACTGGAACCGGCGAGCAGACCCGCGGCGTAGTGAGCCGGCTCCGTGCGCTGACCCGTACGACGATCCCAGCACGAGAGGCCGTCGAGCAGACAGCGGCACAGCTGCGACAGGCCGTTGCCGCTGTGGCCACCAATAGCGATCTCTCACTGAACCTTGCCGAGCGACGCACCGCGCTACTGAAGCGAGCCGTGGAACTGCACGACCAGCACGGTGATATGGAGTGCCCGGTCTGCGGTGAAGGCAGACTGAGCGCCAGTTGGCATGAGCGGGTGACGACAGAGCTGGCGCGCGACCACGCTCACCTGAACGAACTTCGTGCATCTCGCGAGCAGCTTGAGCAAGCCAGGCGCCATGCTCGGGCGCTGCTGAGCCAGGCACCCCAACTAACGGAGCTAGACGGAGTCAACCTGGCCACGCTACCGAGCGTGATCGCCGCGGTTCAACGCTGGTATCAGGCACCCGAGGACGACATCGAGCTTGCCGGGCACCTCACCCAGAGTTATTCAGAGCTGGCAGAAGCCTTCGCCGTACTTCACGCCGAAGCGGCCGCCGTCGTGGCGGAACGTGAAGACACCTGGGCACCGATCGCTCAGCAGCTTGGTGAATGGGTTCGGCTGAAGCAGCAGGTATTGGCGCAGACCGAGGCGGTGCAGTCGCTCAAGCAGGCCAGCACGTGGGTGAAGGAAAACGCAACCACGCTACGCAACCAGCGGCTCGAACCCTTCGTCACCCGCACGCAGCAGATCTGGGTGGCGCTGCGTCAGGAGAGCAACGTCGATCTGGGTGCGATCACATTGGAAGGTCAAGGCACAAAACGTCACGTGGAGTTGTCGGCGATGGTTGACGGTGAACCAGCCGGAGCGTTCAGCGTGATGAGCCAAGGTGAGTTGCACGCCCTCGCGCTGGCCTTGTTCCTGCCGCGAGCCACCGCGCCAGCCAGCCCGTTCCGGTTCGTGGTGCTCGACGATCCGATCCAGGCGATGGACCCCGCCAAGGTGGACGGGTTCGTCCAGGTGCTCGCCGAGATCGCCCAAGATCGGCAGGTGGTGGTGTTCTCACACGACGATCGGCTGGCCGAGACGGTCCGACGCATGGCGGTGCCGGGAGCCCGAATTCTAGAGGTCACCAGAGGTGCCAACTCCGTGGTGCGAATTCAAACCTCGCTCGACCCGGCGCGCAGGTACGTAGAAGATGCCGAGGCGTTGGCCCGGGATCGCAATGTCCCCACTGAAGTTCTGGCGAAGGCGCTTCCAGGGATCTGCAGGATGGCAGTCGAGGCCGCAGCGCGTGACTACTTCTACGCTCGGCGGTTCGCTGTGGGGACAGATCGTGCAGCGACAGAGCGGGACTGGCATCGAGCGGAGCGGACGACATCCAAGGTAGCCCTCGCACTTGAAGACGACGCCGGTAGGGACATCAGCCCGTGGAGTGAGCGCCAGGCCTGGCGGAAGAGCGCCCTTCGAATCTGCGGACGTGGCGTCCATGAAGGCATCACGACCGATCCCATCAACGCAGCCCGCAACGTAAGAAAAACCGTCGAGGATCTTCTGGCAGGCCGATCATGATATCCAGCGCACAGCCCCTACTCGACTACGCGACGAACATCCTCAACGGGCACATCCAACTTCCCCCGATATTCGCCCCACGCGCCGCCGCGTTCCTGACCAGGCAGGCGCTGGAAGACATCATTTCTGCCTTGTGTCGCGGCGCTGGCGCGAGCATCGACCACGCCAGCATGCGCTCCAAGCTCATCGTGCTCCGAGTGTTGCGCGGCGACGAGATCGCAGACTCCGCAGATCTCGCGTGGCATGGACTTTCTACGGCATGTCACCACCACGCCTACGAATTGGCGCCCACCGCGGCTGAGGTCGGCCACCTGAGCGGCCTCGTGGCCAGGCTCGCCCTACTACACCGAAGTAACTCCTGATAAGAATCTGTTAAGCGGTGGGGCGGCTATAGTATGCAAAGAGTACCCTTATAGAGTACTAATTTCGTACTAACCACACCCCTAGGTGGGCGCAGTGCAAGCGGAAAGCCGGGCAAGGAAGACAGGTAGTCCAGCTCTGACTCATTTTGCTCGACACCATCTGCGGACCTTTCGGTCGGCGGAGGCAGCCGAGCAATATGCCTACCCGAGGCCGCAGCTTGCTCGCCTCGAACGCAACGGTGTTCTACATCGCCCCGCACACGGCTACTACGTGGTGGTACCTCAGGAGCAGGTCGGCGTACCGTGGCTGCCCGCCTTGGAGGCAGTGGCCGCAGGCATCGGCGCCGCCGACTTCAGCCAAGGCAACGCAATCCTGATGGGAATCAGCGCCGCCCGCTTACACGGAGCAATCCCACGCGCTCTCGCGACAGCGGTCGTGGCAGTTCCCAGACAACGCGGCCGAGTAAAGCTTCGCGATAGAAACGGAGTCATCATCTTCGTGAAGCGCGCAACAGATCGACTGGATGCGGAAACGCTGACGACAGAGCTTGGCCGGGCTCTCGTAACCTCAGTGGAACAGACCGTCCTTGACCTCGCCCATCGACCGACTCTCGGCGATGCGGAACACGAGGTGCAGACCGCTATCAGGAGCCTGCTTCGGCGCTGCGATCAGGACCGGCTCAGCGAGCTGGCAACCGCGCAGCGGCTTAGGGCAGCCCTCAATCGTGCACGTGCGATGGTGTGACGTGCTCGATTTCGTAGAACGCGCGAGCGTTGCCCAACAATTTGGGGTCACCGGCGAACAGGTGGATCGCGATCATTGTGTGTCCCACCTGCTAGCAGTGCTTGCTCGAGAGTTCGCGCAGGAGGTCATCTTCTTCGGCGGCACGGCGCTGGCACGCACACACCTCCCCCGTGGCCGTCTGAGCGAGGATGTAGACCTGATCGCGACGAGAAGAAGAAAGGACGTGCTTGAACGGCTTGAGCACATCCTGCCGCGTTCAATGCAGCGCGAATTCGGTCGCTTGGCCTGGCGACCTCCGCTCAGCCGGCTACGAGAGACTGAGCCCGCCGCCCTGGTGACCAGTGAGGGCTTAACCGTACGGATTCAGCTGCTGAGCGCGAAAGGTTACCCGCCATGGCCAACTGAGATTGGCGCACTAGAACAACGCTACAGTGATGCCCCACCCGCCAAGCTAAAAGTACCGACACTGTCGGCTTTCGCGGCTTGGAAGACCGCGACCTGGTGCGACCGCGCCGCGCCACGAGACTTGTGGGACCTGTGGGCGATCGCCAGCACCCACGGAATTAGCGCTATGGCTGCTGACCTATTCCGCAAGCATGGCCCGACCGGCGGCTATCCCCAACCCTGGATGTTTACCACGCCACACTCAGCGGCTCAATGGAACAGCCAGCTGGCGGGTCAGACCATTCTCCGCGTCAGCGCCGAAGACGCCCTCGCCTTCGTTGCTGATGCTTGGCAACGGGCAACCTTCGGTGTTTCCGCTTGATCAAAGATAGTGTGACTCTCTCGTAAGAAATCTACTGCCTATCCACTGTTGCCCTAATCAATGCGTTTGAGCGCGGCGGTCACATCGATTACCCACAGGTGAGCGGAGCAGCCGACCATAAACGGCGACAAGCAGGCAGCACCTAGCCCAGCAGCGCCTCGAGGCGCTGCTGGGCTAGATCCGTGGGTGCGATTGCGGTTTACACGCTCATCCTCTTGTTTAGGGTCAGGCAGATGAGGGCGAGCTGCTAACCGGACGCGGTGGCGGTGTCTCGGCTGGTCCAGGCCATATCAGAGTAACGGTCACCCGCGGGTTGCAGGGTATCCAGTCGAGCTAGATCCTGGGCTCGCAGCACAATGCTGCCCGCGCCAATGTTTTCTTCCAAGTAACGACGCCGCTTGGTACCCGGGATAGGAACGATGTCCTCCCCTTGGGCCAGCAACCATGCCAGTGCGATTTGGGACGGTGCCGCCTCATGCTCGAGAGCCACTGCCCGGATCTCGGAGACAAGTTCAAGGTTCACCGAAAGATTCTCGGCCGCCCAACGCGGCAGGGTGCGTCGAAAGTCGTCGTCGGTCAGGTCATCCGCCGAGGCGATCGCGCCGGTCAACAACCCACGGCCGAGCGGGCTGTAGGGCACTAGCCCAATGCCGAGCTCGCGACAGACCGACACTACTTCGCTCTCGATATCGCGACTAAACAGTGACCATTCGCTCTGCACCGCCGCAATCGGGTGCACAGCTGACGCACGCCGGATCGTATCGGCCGAGGCCTCAGATAACCCCAGGTGGAGCACCTTCCCTTCGGCTACCAGCTCGGCCATCGCGGTGACAGTCTCCTCGATCGGAACCTGCGGATCCGGGCGGTGCTGGTAGTACAGGTCGATGTGATCAACACCCAGGCGCCGGAGCGAACCCTCGACCGCGGATCGCACATACGCGGGTGAACCGTCCACCCCTTGGATCTGGGATGTGTTCGGGTCCACAACGATGCCGAACTTCGTGGCTAGTACCACCTCGTTGCGGTGGCCGGCGATCGCCTGCCCGACTAGCGTCTCGTTTGCCCCAGCGGCATACATGTCGGCGGTGTCGAGAAAGTTCACCCCCAGTTCCAGAGCCCGATGGATAGTTTTAGTCGCCTCGGCAGTATCGGTCGGCCCGTAGGCCCAGCTCATGCCCATGCAGCCCAAACCCAATTGCGAGACGGTGAGGCCTCCGCGACCAAGGGTTCGCTTGACGTCCATCATGTTCATATCCTTATCTCCTAGGTTGTTCCGTCTTGGTTGACCGGCATAGGTTTGCCAGTACAGCCCAACTTCATAGATAGCCGTGCCGGTGGTGGTGCTGAATTGGTAAACGGTAGAGCGACCCGAAGAGCGCAAAGGCGGCCTTACGGTTCGCAATAGCCGCCATAGGTAGTGATCTTGTAGTCGATCACGGCAAGGGCACCGTTTAGATCACGAAGCCGCTGCCGGATCGCTTCACGGTGTGCCTGCAAAAAGGCCAGCCGCTCAGGTATCGTGGAACTGCCTTGGTGCACCAGTCCGATGTAGTGCGAGATATCGCGGATCGACATGTCCGACATTCGCAGCCGGGTCACGAACACGACCCGCGCTAACGCCTGGGAGTCATATACCCGCCGGCCAGCGGCGTCACGCGCCACATCGACCAACCCGATACGCTCGTAGTAGCGCAGCGTGTGGGCGCTGACTCCTGTGAGGGCCGCTACCTCGGCAATAGGCAGCTCTTCCTCCAAACCCACAGGCAGATTCAACGAGCACACCAGTTCCTCTGAGAGTTCTGGCAGCTCCGAAGCCTCAAGCGTGTCTACCAAGGATCGGAGTCGCTCAGTAGTTGTCATCGTCATGGAAAGCGTCATGGAAAAGACGCTACGGCTTAGAGTGCACTCGAAGTCAAGCCCAGTTTCCACAATTCTAAAAGACCGGCAAACTGATCGCAATACTGAAGTGTCTGACCTGATTCAGACACTTCAGGGAAGATCGAGGCTGTGAGCCCAGCTGAGGCATGAGAGCCATGGACTAGGTTGGTTTCCTAACCCGACTTCAGAATGGTACAAGCATGGCTTCGATCTTTCCCAACGATGCAGACGGCGACGTACTTCAAGGGGTGGCGGAGAGTGGCTCCGACCTTTCGAAGCCGATGACCATCGACTTTTTCGTTGCTATTCCTGACGAGACCGCAGGAATAGCTGTCGCAGAAGCGGCACAAGCGGCTGGCTTCGACACCGATGTAGACCTGGATGCCGAAGACGGCGAGTGGACCTGCTACTGCACAAAATTTATGCTTGCGACTTACGAAGGCGTTATCCGTGCCCAGGAAGAGCTGGGCACGCTCGCGGCGCCATACGGCGGAGTTCCCGATGGCTGGGAAACTGCTGGCAACATGTGATAGCAGAGATGCAAACACGCTTACGCTGCGTTAACACACGAGTGGGGCGGGTCGGGCTCGAACCGATGGCCAAGGGATTATGAGTCCCCTGCTCTAACCAACTGAGCTACCGCCCCTGACCGCGCTGAGCAGAAATAGTACTCGTTTCCACTATTCAGGGCAGTTTTCGTGACGCTTAAAGTCCTCGTAAAAACCTTCCGAATCTTGGGGCATATCTTTGCATCTCGTCGCACCTGGTTGCCCCTTGGGGTTAGACGAGTACCGCTAATAGTTCTGTCCGCCATAGACCACCAGCAGTAAATCTAACTAGAGGCCTAGACGGTGCTAGGCAAAATTCAGCATTGTATTAGAGAAGCCAATAAAGGTGTAGCCTGGACATTGTGATACGAGAGTTCGATGTGATTCTGGAGCCGGAGGCTAGCGGCGGTTATAGCGTCTATGTGCCTAGCCTACCTGGGTGCTTCAGTCAGGGTGAAACTGTTGAGGATGCACTCGCCGGTATCACCGAGGCCATCCAGTTATACCTCGAGACCCTGGCCGAGCAGGGCAATCCGCTGCCTCCGGCTGCTCTGCATGAGCGTGTGTCGGTGACCGCTTGAGCAGCGACTTACCTTCAGTGAGCCCCAAAAAGCTTATTCGCATACTCGAGCACCGCGGCTGGGAGTTTAAGCGATCCAGGGGAAGTCACCACGTATTCAAGCACCAAGATATCCCCGACCTGATCGTTGTCCCGGTCCATAGGGGTGACATTAAACCGGGTCTGCTGCACAGTCTTTTGTCCATCGCCAACATAAGCCGGGATGAGCTCTTGGAACTACTCTAATTTCGCGGCCCTCCAAGAAGAGCAAGACGGAGTGGCGCGTGAGGGATGGCAACGATGGCATAGCTCGTCAAAAGCCCCAGCAAACGCCGGCGTAGCCAGGTTGCCACTGAGCCATCTCACGCGGCAGCCACTGGCGCCCTTCGCAGCTCAGATTTCTGAGCCTGACGTACGGCGCTAAGCCGCACTTGCATGATTCCGCATTGGTGCGCCACCGCACCAGAAATCGCCGGAAGTATGGGCAGCAACCAGCCAGACCAGCTGGTTGGAGGCGCCGCATGAGCAACCAACACCGCCGCGGCGGCGGCACCAAACCCCTTAGCTAACGCCCGCCAAAGCGCCCGCCCAGTCTCAAAGCTCCTCAGCTCCGAGATCGAGTCGAAACTGTTTGCGTCCTTATTTCCCAGCGCGTATCCGGTCATGCATGCGGTGACCGTTGTACTAACCAATGTTGCCCAGAGCATGCTGTGGGCAAGAATAAGGAGCCCGACGAAAGCCGCCACTCCCGTACCCAACGCGATGCCGACCCGCTTCCAGTCTTCGAGATTGCCCGGATACCAGATGTAGCGCGTAAACCCATTACTGCCTGCTCGTTCAATGCGTCCCATACCTGCCCCCTAGATACGTTGCCGCGTACATGAAACCTGAGCCACGTTCTGGGTTCTATTTTACTTAAAGCAGCGGAAATGTCACTAGTTGAGCGAGACATCCATATTGTGGGATTCCTATGGTGGATTCAATAGGGCTCAATAGCGACCAAACTCGTAACACGCAATAGCCGCGGCGACACCAACATTGAGAGAATCCACTCCGTGGTGCATTCGAATACGCGCCCGGTACTCCGATGCCTCTAACGCCACCGCCGACAAACCGGGACCTTCGGCGCCTACCAGCAGCGCTGGCCGACGCCGTGCCCGCTCTGGAATGGCTCGTACATCCACCGCATCGGTCGCCGGCGTCAACGCGATCAAGGAGAAGCCTGCTGATTGCAGCTCGCGCAGTCCATCCGGCCAGGGCTCCAGGCGAGCATAGGGCACGGCAAAGACTTCACCCATGCTCACTCGCACGCATCTGCGATACAGCGGATCCACACATGACGGCGACAACAGCACCGCATCCATACCCAACGCGGCCGCGGACCGGAACATGATGCCTAGGTTGGTGTGGTTGTTTACGTCCTCGACTACTAGTACCCGCTGCGCCACCGCAAGCAGCTGCGCGGCAGGCGGTGGCAGCCGCCGGTGAAACGCGGCCAAAATTCCCCGATGCACATGGAAGCCCGTCAGCGGCTCCACCACGCTACGATCAGCCACATATACCGCTACCTGATCATCTGCATCAGCTATGACATCGGCTAACTGCGCTACGCGCTGCGCATCCAGCAGCAGCGACCGCAACTGATACCCCGCCGCGAGTGCTCGCCGAATCACCAGCTCGCCTTCGGCGATGAACAACCCTCGTTCGGGCTCAAGGCGAGAACGCAGCTGCAGCTCGGTCAAGCTGTGGTAATCGGCCAGACGTGGATCAGCTGGGTCCGTTATCGCGGTCGTGGCGAGCTGGCGTTCCATATCTACGCCCAGCCCTACAGCGATACGTGGCACTACTGCGGCTCTCCGTACTCGCCAGAATGCCGCCCAGTCTCGTCGGTAGCCTCAGTGGCTGGACTGCCTGGGCTGGCGACCGGCCGCGGTGATCCCGCGGCGCCTCCAGCCATGACAGACCGCGTCGGCACGCTCGCCGAGCCGGTTGCCGGCGAGCTACCCGGTGGCGAGACCTTGTTTCCTATGCTTGGGAACACGTTGGACAGGCCTTCCAACGCTTTAGTGAACTCCGACGGAATGATCCATAATTTGTTGGCGCTACCCTGCGCGATCTGCGGCAACACTTGTAGGTACTGATACGAGAGCAACTTCTCGTCGGGATTTCCATCATGAATCGCATTGAACACGATATCGATCGCGCGTGCCTGCCCCTCGGCCTCTAATCGCCTCGCCTCACGGGAGCCTTCCGCGCGCAGGATCTGCGACTGCTTGTCACCCTCGGCGGTAAGGATCTGCGACTGTTTGACACCCTCGGCGGTAAGGATCGCGGCGCGCCGATCACGCTCGGCGCGCATCTGCTTTTCCATGGAATCCTTGATCGACCCCGGCGGATCAATGGCTTTGAGCTCAACTCGATTGATCCGAACACCCCACTGACCAGTGGCTTCATCAAGATGGCCACGTAGCTGTACGTTAATTTGGTCACGGCTAGTCAAAGTCTGTTCCAAGTTCATGCCGCCGATGACGTTACGCAGCGTGGTCACCGAGAGCTGCTCAATAGCTAGAATGTAGTTAGAAACCTCATAACTGGCCGCGCGCGGATCAGTGACTTGAAAGTAAATGACCGTGTCAATGTTCACGACCAGGTTGTCCTCGGTGATCACCGGCTGTGGCGGAAACGAAACGACCTGCACCCGCAGATCAATCATCCGGCCGACTTTGTCGATGAACGGAATCACCACGGTGAGGCCGGGTACAAGCGTGCGATAGTAGCGGCCCAGCCGCTCGACTACCGCAGCGCGAGCTTGTGGCACAATCCGCACAGACTTGATCAGCACCACCAACACAATCACGACTGGAATCATCAACAGGATGAAACCCACTACCGCTGAGCTCATGTCTTATGCTCCCTGACTCGATTCCATACACACACTGCCTGAGCAAACGCGGGCTGTGTATTTCTAGGTTCTGTGCCTTCTACGTTCTGTGCCTTCTACGTTCTGTGTCTTCGCACCAGCACGGTAGCGCCTCTGATTTTCACGACGTACACCCGTTCGCCTGGCTCAAAGATCTCGCCAGGTTCGACTGCTACCGCACTCCACTCCTCGCCACCCAGTTTCACTAAACCGGCGGACTCATCCACCTGTTTGAGTACTGACGCCGGAGCTCCAGCCAAGGCTTCTAAGCCAGTCTTAGCTGGATCCGATGGGTTGAGCAGCATGCGTAACGCGAGCGGTCGCACAAAAATTAGCGTCAGGATGGAGACGCCGGCAAATATCAGAGACTGCATGACCAGCGCGACATTGCTGGCTGCCGAGACCGACGCGGCGAGCGCGCCTGCCGAAAACATCGCCAACACCAGATCCAACGAAAACAGCTCCGCCACGAGCAGCGCCACAGCCGCAATGAGCCAAATCAACCACACATCCACACCGAAAGAGTGTGCCATGAACACGGCTCTCATGGGCGGCGTTAGCAGAGCAATCGCCAAAAGAACTGAACCGCAACACTTAGTGATGCATAACGAGATTGATAGGAGCCTCTCACTGGGTGCTAGAGCTGTGCTTGCCAAGCCCGGACTCCGTCAGCGACGCGACGGGCACGTATGGCAACCTTGACCGAGCCTGGAAGACCAAAGCTGCCAGGCGTTAGGTCAAATCAAGGGGCTCCCCGTCATGAGTATCAGCATCCAAGCACCACAGGTACACGGCACGGCCGAAGCCGACGCTGTCCGTGCCGCCGCCCTACGTGCTGGGGCGGCCGCCCCGGGTGTTCGTGCCGCTGGCGGAGCGGCCATCGACGCCGCTCTGTGCACCGCCGCCGAACTACTGCGCGAGCGCGTCGAGGATGTACTCGCCGTCAATACCACAGACGTCACCGACGCTGAGGATGCCGGCGCGGATCCCGGCTTCCTTGACCGACTGCGCCTGAGCTCCGAGCGACTCGCCGACATCGCCAGCCAGCTCGAGGTCCTTGCCCGCACCCCAGAACCTCCGCAGCAACGCGAGGTACGCACGCTGCCCACCGGTGAGCGGGTGTTCGAGCGCCGCGTGCCGGTAGGCGTGATCGGTGCGGTGTTCGAGGCGCGGCCGAATGTCACTGTCGACATTGCTTCTCAGGTACTCAAAGCCCGTTCCGCCGCTGTGCTACGCACCGGTTCGGCCGCACTCCGTTCCGCCCGCGCACTCGTTGACTTCATCATCACCCCGGCTCTGCGTGCGCATGGCATTCCCACCGACGCGGTGCAGCTCGTCTCCACACCGGGGCACGCCGGAGCGCAAGCGCTGGTAGGGCTGCCTGACCTGGTACCGCTCGTCGTAGTCCGAGGCAGCGGGGAGGTGACCCGAAAGCTTTCGGCGTTAGGTGCTGCGGCCGGCACGCGAATACTCGCGCATGCCGACGGTGGCGGTGTGCTCTACCTTGATTCCAGTGCCGATGCGGCTATCGCCGAACAGCTGATCTACGACAGCACTGATCGGCTTGGGGTATGTAACCGGCTCAACTTGCTGCTTGTCGACCGGCCGGCCTACGACCGGCTGTGGCCGATCGTAAAGCGGGCGCTTGACGCGCGAGGTATTACGGCGAGCCTGCCGCCACACGCCCACCGGCTCGGCCACGAGTGGGCACTGGACTCCGGCGCCCAAGCGCACGTAACAATCGCACCAGTCGACGGTCCGATCGACGCCGCGGCTATAGCCGGGCGTGAAACATCCGGCCTCGCGGCCAGCGTTTGCGCTAGCAACGAGGCCGCTGCCACCACGTTCATCGACGCCTACACCGGCACCGGCGTGTTCTGGAACCTATCGACCCGCCTGCTTGACGGCTACAAACTACTCGGCCTTCCCGAGACCGGGATTAACGTCGACCACGCTCCGGGTCCACGCGGACCAGTCACCTACCTCGACCTGGGACTGCGCCAGTTTGTCGTGCTCCCGCCGCCGCGCTAACGATGTGGTGCGCGATAAAAATTTTGCCAAGTTAGGAGAACTTGGCAAAAATGCGCAGCCACCGACCGGTCGTCTCATCGAGGATGATGGCGGGGGCTTCG
>JBBSOC010000016.1:0-35521 GCA_038260095.1 Mycobacteriales bacterium
CTATCCACTACTGGTCTTTGTGTCCCCTCTATGATGAGGCCGCGTAGGCACTGACCGCCATCCTCGGGGTCTATTAGGTCATCCCAATATTCCCATCCTTCTTTGCCTTCTCTGCCCACGGGGCGGGGGAAATACGTTAGGGACGTAAATTCCAGATCTTTGTCAGAGGTCGATTTCAGTATTTGCCCTTCCGGGCTGACGTTGAGCACGCAGCATCGATACCTATGGGCTTCTCGGGTGAAAGTGGGGTGGAGGGTAGCCATGAGGTAGGTGAATCTTTCCGCCGTCATAGGCTCCCACAGATCGCAAAGCTCCTCGTTGTCCCGTAGAGAAACCTCGTGGGAACCCTCTGTATCTTCCCACCTCACCACACCCGTCTCCAACGAATATGTTAAGGGGAGGTCGTATATATCCTTCCACTTGGTATAGTCCATAAGCGCCAAGAAGGTAAGGGTTTTCCTAGTAAAATCATCCGGGTAAGGGAGCTCTATACCAGAAATATTTTCTTTAAGCTGCATACGGCCATGCTAACAATCGACGAAAATCATGGCGAGCACATTGAAGAGATTCCTCTGGCGTCGGGCGATGTTTCCCGGCCCTGGATTCTCGGAAGCAAGTAGTCAAACTGAGATAAATCGCCGACCCCGAGGGCATTATTGACTTGGGGACCCGCGTGGTGATGCTTATCGTGGGTGTATTAGTTACGCCGTTCTATCTCCGTACTGGAAAACACCCCTGGGTTGCTGTTTTCTCGAATTTGAGTCCGGGCTCGTTCGTTTGGGGCGACTATCAAAAAGTCGATCAGGAAGCTCCACAAGTGTAGCAACTTGCGCCGTGAAGGGGTCATTGGACAGAAGGAAGACTTTACAGTCGGCGTGAAGGCCAATCAGTAGCTTACGGGCGTGCGATAATGCGGTGGATCTGCGACCACGATTAAGCACTAGCGCTACCCAATATATGTGCTCCAATCGCAGCTCGGGGATCGCACGAACGCCTTCTGGCAGGCACCGCTGATACTCACGAATGAGGTGCCGCCAGCGCAAATTTAACCTACAACGCGTGAAGACCCGAAGCCGAGGATTGAGTTTCGACTCTTGGAGAGCCTCAGTCTCAATTTCCAGATGCCTATGTTGGGCCTGGAGGGTACGTATGTGATCCGACCCGTATTCGTGTTCTACTTGCGTGGCGAATTGCCTATATAGATTTGTTGCGCCCGCATAGTCTTTAGCATCGTAGTACGTTTCAGCTTTGATGCGAAGCCGCTTTAAAAGCTCCGGTAGGTCAGGCACAGATGGTTGCTCCGGTAGGTCAGGCCCAGATGGTTGCTCTTGACGATAAAGAAGAATCGCCTCGGCGACTAGAGCGCGACTTTCGGCTTCCTTTACAGCATCGGTGAGCCCTTCAATACGTTCCTCTGCCGCCACGAGGTCTGCCGTGGTGAGCCCTTCAATACGTGCCTCTGCCGCCGCGAGGTCTGCGGTGAGCTGGCTCGTACGGGCTTCTGCTGCCGTGAAAGCTGTGGTGAGCTGGTCAATTTCGGTGAGTAGGTGTTGCCGTTCCTCCTGCCAAGCGGGCCTGTCGGGTGCCACAGTGGCTCGCCATGCCTTACGCCAGCCCTCTAGCTCTGTTTCAGGGACACCGCAAGCCAGCACGAACAGCTCCACGGTTTTCCAGGTGAGTTGGCTAGTGCTGGTCGGTGACTTCTCGCCGATCAGTTCACCGATGGTAGCGGGAGCCAGTTCTATCCCCATGCTCTCACCGATCTTGCGGAGGTCACGGTAAGAAGGGCGCCCGATCTCGACGTATAGCTGCCGAAGGCAATACACCAAGTCGGCCCGGCACCGGAAGTTGCCCGGGTCCAGGTCAATGCCGCTGGTGTCCGGTGCCCCCATGTCCACCATCCGCGTCTGTCCGCGTGCTGTCCGGCGAGACCAGCAGCATAGCTGCACCCAGGTGATCCGACGGCCGGACAGGGGCCGGGCCAGTCAGATCAACCCCGAACAGGTCAATTCGCCCACCGGACGGTAGGCCGGACACCCGATCACTGCGCTTGAGTACGAACACCCCCCCCCGCAGCCCCACCGGCAACCGGTGGCGGATGGAGCGGGGTGCCAGCAGTAACGAGCGAAGGAAAGGAATGGTCCAGGTGGTGTATTTGCCGCGTCGTGTTAGCGACGCTTCGAGTGGTTTTTCCGGGTGTGAGGTGTGGGGTCGGCGTCTGGTACCGGCCCAGGTGCAGCGGGCGGTCCATCATGGGGTCGCGGTGGAGCACGGGCGGGGCATTGTGCGCGCCGCCCAAGTACGGGCCGTGGAATATGTCGCCGAAGAAGCCTTGCAAGCTGTGGGGCGGCTGTCCCGCACGGAGGCGATTTATGCCCAGCACGTGCCCCACGCGGCGGCCCGGCTGCAAGCAATCGCGGACATAGCAGCAATGAATCTGGCCGACATTGTGGCCGAGACAGGACGGGACTGACATGACCGTGTGGATGCTTACCGTCACAGTGGCGGCAGTGGTGGCGCTGGTGTTGGTGTGGTTGGGCTACCAGCTCGCGCTCGATCGGCTGCGCGACGCACATGCCTCCATTGCGCAGCAGAAAGCAGCCCTAGACGCCGAATGGTGGCAGCTGGATCAAACCCGGCGTATCCGCTCGGTGTTTTGGGCAGCGAGGCAAGCCATGCACGCCGAGGCAGGAAACAGCCCGTGGCCACCCACCACCGACACCACGAAACAACCAGGAGGGTAGGCGATGAGCCGGACGCAAGAACATGAGCCGGGTACACAGCCCGCCGTGCGGCCCCAGCGGGTAATCGTCAGCCTGCTGGTGGCCGTGGTCGTGACCATCGCCACCCACATGACAGATGCGCTGCTGACTCCGCTAGTGCAATGGCTAACCTCGGCGGCTGATCCTGATGAGTGTGTTCGCGCTTGCGTCAACCTGGCTACGCGGTAGCGCGGATGTTTACCCGGCAGGCTACCGGATCAACTGCGCAGGGCAACGCCGCCACCTGTTCCAAACCCCCGCACAACGCGGATTCTCTCCGCTCATCGGCCGATACGTCCTGGTAGGCGAGTTTACGGAATTCCGGGACAGTCTCGGATTCCGGCATCGCTAGACCGCCCTGTGGTCCGCCGGGGGCTTGTCACACGCACGGGCACCCCGGCAATCTCACATTCGGTACAGAGAAAGGGCAGTGGTCATGATCAGTTTCATGATGGGGTGGTGGCGGGCACGAGCGGCACGGCCCCTGTTGTGGTGCGTGGTGACGCTGCTGGTCTACGCGATATTTCCGGTACCCCCGGAGTGGGTGCTGCTGCTGATCGTGGGGCTAGGAGTGGCCCTCACAGTGACAGTGCGGCAGTTACGCGAAGGCGACCAAGTGGTCGCGCAGCCCTACCACGCGGGGTGCGTGCAACAACCGCCTTACCAGCACGGGGGGTGGTGATGCGCGCCTCTGGTCGAGCTGTGCTCACTGGCGCGGTCGTATTCGCCATCGCAATGGGCGCGTTGGAATCCGGTGGCTGGTGGTGGGCGTGGCTCGCCGGAATCGTGCTGCTTATGTTCGGGGGCCGGGTGCGGCTCCAGCTGGTGGGTGTGCGGCTGTCGGCAGCTAACCGGTTCATTCTGCGGGAAAACCGGAAAACCCGACGCCATACCCGAGCTATGGCGCGGCAGCGCCGTCGCCGAATCCGCGACCAGCAACGCGCGATGCGCGCCCGGCACCGGCAAGCCCAATAATCCGACCCTGGCGGGGAGTTTCTGTGCCATAAACGTAAACCCGTTAGGCCGTGGGAAATTTCGGGGTTACGCTAGATTTCCCCCCCCCGAACATACGTACGAAGAATCATCCCGGTATCTACCTTGAGAGGTGATCAAATGTTGCCCTCGCAACCGTTGAACATTGACACGTTGCATAAAGAACTCAAGATAGCTCGCCGTCGGGGTGTGCAAGATTCGCGACTGAAAAGCCACGCGCCGGGAATTATCGAACTGCTCTACCCGGCCGCGCGGTACCCGGATTTGACCATTCATCAACGGGCGATGGCGGCAGAAAACCTGATCGTGGCCGCCATCAATGTTCTGGGCGCAGAGGTAGGGCACTTGCTGTCAGTGCTGTTGTGCCTCGATCCGGCAACCTCGCATCTACTGTTGCAACAGCGGCGAGAACTGGCCGCCGACCGTGTCGGTGTGCTACCGGCGACCTGGCAACGGGGACGGTGGGAACGGCAACTACTGGCCGACCTCGCCGCCAAGGTTTACCGACTGCACCAAGCAGAAGCCGATACCTACATACCCGCTGCGGTCGAACACGCATAAACCACTCTCGCCCTTCACCCCGTTGGAAACGTGAGCCCGCGCGACCCTCCCGGTCCGGCGGGCTCACCCCTTGTCGCATCTTTTCGCACTGGTTGCCCTCGCCTGGTTGAGCTGTGGTTATCCGGGTTTTTCGTATGTTTCTTGCATGTTTTTCGTATGAAATCTACATGAAGAGTGCCATGTTTTTCGTATGTAACTCGTAGGAAAAACTCATTATTTTCTACACCTGTTTCAAGCGAAGCTTATCCCTGCTTCCGGTCGATACGCGGCCGGTCATCAACAGCAGGGA
Organism: Mycobacteriales bacterium; assembly: GCA_038260095.1. Lineage (GTDB taxonomy): Bacteria > Actinomycetota > Actinomycetes > Mycobacteriales > QHCE01 > QHCE01. The sequence continues at coordinate 4,606 of JBBSOC010000016.1, forward strand.
GAAGAAGCCATGTCGGTGTCCGGGGTGGTCCTTGCCGAGCTCGGTTACGCAATCCGGCTCATGTTTTCCACGGTGCCGAGCCTGCGCGCTCCTGCCGAGCAGCGCTCCGACTGGTGCTTACTCAAGGGCGAGGTCTATGAGTTCACAGCCGCCACCCATCCCGCCATTGCCGCCCAAGTCATGCAGATCGCAGACAAAGCACGACGCGAAGCCCACGCCATCCACCTCGATTACTGAGCGGGCGTGGTGGCGATGATGCGGGCATATCGGATTCGGGTGTATGGCAAGCCACGCAAGCACATTGATCCTCACCAGTTCGTGCAGGCGTTGATCATGCTGGCACGTGAGCTGCACGACCAGCAACTACAGGAACAAGCCAGCAGACAGGCATCGCAGCCGGAGCCGGAGCCGGAGCCGTGCGATGGTGGCTGATCTGGTGTGGCTGGGGTTTGCGGTTGTGTTGGGGCTGGCGGGTCTGGCTCTGATGGTTTTCGGGGCGCGGGTGCTCATTCATGAGGCGCTTATGGCGCGGTGGTGGGGGTCGTTGGTGGCGTTTGAGCTGCGTCTACCGCGCACGGCCACGGTAGCTGAGGTGGGGCGGTGGGTGGGAACGGTGCGGGCGATGGTGCGCGCTCGGCGGTGGTGGTCGATCCTGCCCCGCTGGCCCCTAGTGGTGGAAACCAGCGCGACGCGGGCCGGGGTGCACCGGGTACTGCTGGTCCCCTCCCGGCTGCGCACCGAGGTCATATCCACCCTCGCCGCCCTCGTACCGGGCGCCCGGCTAAACGAGCTGCCCGACTACCTCACCGGTACCGAACGGATGCGGTATCAGGCGGCCGGTGAAGCCCGGCTACGCGGCGGCGGTGATCTGTTGGCGGTGGGTCGGGCTGAGGACACCAGCCGCCACGTCCTGGCGGTCTTGCAGCCATTGGAGGCCGGTGAGGTGGTGCGGGTGCAGTGGGTGATCACCGGGGCACGGGCGCCGCGCTGGATCACCGCACCCACCACCGAACACGCCGATATGCCGGAGTTGTGGCGCTCGGATGACCCGATGCTGAGCGCGACATGCCGTGTGGCGGTCGCCTCCCGGTTCGGCAAGCGCCGGGCGCGGTCGGTGTTCGGGCGGGTCTGGGCGAGCTTACGGGGAATGAACACCCCGCGCGTGCGGATGGTGCGGGCCTGGTGGATACCCCGCCTCGCTGTGGTGGGCCGGTTGCACGCGCGGGTGATACCGCGCGGCCGGTGGCCCATCGTGGCCACCTCATCCGAGCTTGCCGGGTTGCTCGGGTTCGCGGCCGGGGCGATGACGCTGCCGGGAGTAGCCGGGGGCGTGTCACGGACGTTGCCGACCCCGCCGTCCATGCCCACTAGCGGGCTGGCGATCGCGGCCAGTAACTACCCCGGAACACACAACAACATTGTGCTGTCGGTGGGGGACCGGTTGCGGCATGTGTGGGTCGCTGGCCCCACCGGCACCGGAAAAACCACGTTATTGGCCAACATGATCGGCTACGACATCAACGCCGGGCACGGCGTTGTCGTGGTGGATGCCTCCGGGGCGCTGGTGTCGCGGGTACTGGACCGGATACCGGATGCACGCGCGGCTGACGTGATCGTGCTAGACGCCACCAGCACCGACCACATCGTGGGCCTCAACCCCTTACAGGCAGGCCCGCCCGAGCAGGCCGCGTCGTTTGTGTTCCACGTGCTGCACTCCATCTACGCGGCGAACTGGGGGCCGCGTACCGCCGACATTCTGCGCGCCGGGCTGCTCACCCTCGCCCACACCCACGCCGCCAACGGGGAACCGTTCACACTCGTAGAAATGCCGGAACTACTCACCAACTCCGGTTTCCGTCGCAGCGTCACCACACAACCGCTGTCGCCGCACATCGCCTCGTTTTGGCGCTGGTATGAATCCCTGTCCGAACCGGCGCGGTTGAACGCGATAGGGCCGGTGTTGAACAAGTTGCGGGCGTTCACGCTGTCCACCCCCCTGCGCCTGATGCTCGGCCAATCACCAGGCATCGACATCGCCGACGCGCTGACCCGCAACCGGATCGTGCTCGTGCCGCTGAAAAAAGGATTCTTAGGAACCGAAACCGCCGCGCTCATCGGCTCACTGGTGACCGCAAGTGTGTGGCAAGCCGCCCTCGGGCGCGCCGCTATTAAGGAGGAGAAACGCCAACCCTGCTGGCTGTATCTGGATGAGTTCCAAGACATCATTCGCCTGCCAATTGACATCGGGGACATGCTTGCCCAAGCCCGCGGCCTGGCTCTAGGATTGACCCTGGCGCACCAGTTCTTGCGGCAGCTCACACCCGAAATTAAAGGCGCGGTGCTGGGCACCGCCCGCACCCACGTAGTGTTCCAGTTGGGTGTGGAGGACGCCGAAACCCTCGCCAAAAGTTTCACCCCGCTGTCCGCCGATGATCTCCGGCACCTGGGCGCGTTTGAGGTCGCCGTGCGCCCGTCCGTGGGTGGCGCGACACTGACCCCGGTCACCGGCCAAACGTACCCACTACCCGAGGCCAGCACAGATGGCGAGGCGCTCGCGAAAGCCAGCCGGGAGCGCTACGGGGTGGGCCGGGACGACGTGGAGGCCGCGACACTGGAACGGCTACGTGTGCCGGTGGGGAAGCGTTCCAATCAGCTCACTTTCGGCGATGAGCAATGATCGCGCGCAGTGTCCGGTCGGCTGTCCGATCACGTCGAGCGCCACCCAGCATAACCCCAGGCCAGCGCCACCGTGTCGGGCCGCAAGGCAGACAACTTACTCCTGTAAGGCGGTGGTCATCTTTCCCCTCTGCCGTCCCCTCCCTCCTCTCTTTCTTCCTCCTACCTAACCTCCCCCCATTGCGCTCGTCCCCCTCCGTCCCTTCCTCCTTCACACCCACAGCGCCGCCGCCTAGGAACACGCCATGAACCCTGTGCGGCTCACCATGGCACGCCTTCACCAGCTCGCCGACGAACTCCCCACTCGATACCTCGCACCCCTACCCCACCTGGCCCGCGTCCGCCTGCTGTCCGGCGCGCAGCTCGACCGGCTCCTAGCCGAGCCTGGCCTGTCACCTAAGACGACGGGTCGGGTACGACGGCGCATCATGGCGCGGCTTACTCAACTGGGCTTGGTGACCATGCTGGGGCGTCGTATCGGGGGCGTCCGCGCGGGCAGCGCCGGGCACGTTTACGCGCTTACCACAGCCGGGCACCGGCTCCTAGCCTTACTGGGTGGCGCACCCTCACCGGCCAGGAAACAGCCCTCCCATGTTCCGGGTGACTTATTCCTGACACACACGCTGACTATCAGTGGCGTATATGTGGACCTGATCGAACACAGCCGGAACAGCGCGTTTCATGTGCATTCTTTTGTGAGCGAGCCGCACTGCTGGCACCCGCTCGGTAACGGCGGCTATCTCCGGCCCGACGCCTATGTCATTCTGCGAACCGGCGCGGTGGGTCATTGCTGGTGGCTGGAAATCGACACCGGCACAGAAATCATCCCCCGACTCCGCACCAAAATCCGCGCCTACACCGCCTACCTCACCTACGGCGGTGTCGGCCCCGATGGCGTGCCCCCACGCGTCCTATTCACCACCCCAGACACCGAACGCGCCCACATCATCACCGGCCTACTCGGTGAGACGGCCGAGTCCATCACCGCCATCACGCATGCCCACGCGGCGGCATTCATGATCGGCGAACTAAACAACTAAATGTGGTGCGCCAACGCACCACTTGGGGTAGAATAAGGGGCGAGGGGTGAACCATGACTAAGCCGGAATCGTTCGGGCAGTACGTCTGGGCAGCGCGACAAGATAAAGGCTACTCAGATAGACAACTCGGCAAACACGTAGGGGCGGCGCACACCACGATAAGCCGCATAGAAAACGGCAGCATTCCCGAACCGAGCCTGTTTCTGTCACTCATTGACGCGCTAGACCTTGACATCATTACCGCCGTGACTCTGATTGATCCCTACCGGCGTATCTACCAACGGATCATGACGGCTTTGGAGGTGAAGTGATGCCAGGACGTAAGGATACCGGCGTGGCATCGGTTAAGCGGGCGGTGTATTTGTTGCGGGTGTCTACCGAGCGACAAATGCACACCGCTACCGACATTGACCCCGAAGGCAACTCGGTTCCCACACAGCGGAAGCATTGCGACGTTAAATGTAAAGAGCTTCGCGCGGTCAAGGTTGGGGAGTACATCGAGCCGGGCCAGTCGGGCCAATCACTGGAAAAACGCCGCAAGTTTAAAGAAATGCTGACGCGAATTAAGGAACAGCGCGACGTTGATTACGTCATCATCTACATGCGGTCCCGCATCTTCCGTAACTACAGAGAAGCCGTAGCCGTTAAATCGGAGCTGGAAAAGCTTGGCGTGCGGATCATTTCAGCTCAAGAGAACTTCGGCGATGGTGACATGGGTGAGGCCATGGAGGCCATCACCGATATTTTCAACTGGTTGGAAGTTCGCCGTAACGGTGCCGATATCGCTACCAAGATGCTGAACAAAGCAAAAAACGGCGGCACGGTCAGCCGCGCCAAACTCGGCTATCGCAACGTGACAATCAAAGTCAACGGGCACGACGTGAACACCATCGAGGTTGACACCGACCGCGCCCCCTACGTTGTGATGGCGTTCGAGCTGGTCGCCACCGGAAAATTCTCGAACGTCGATGATGTTCGAGCCAAGATCACCGACGCGGGGCTACGGATGCCGGGCACCAGTAAACCGGTGTCGATTCAAAAAGTGTTCACACTTCTACGGGACCGCTATTACTGCGGGTACGTCGTGTACAAGGGCGTGGAATACCAGGGCCGTCACAATCCACTAATTACCGAAGAGTTGTTCGACCGAGTGCAGAAAGTGTTGGATGCCCACAGCGGCACCGGCGTACGCTTACGGTCCCACCCCCACTACCTGAAAGGAACCGTGTGGTGCAACCGGTGCAAACGGCGGTTTCTTGTGCAACGCACCAAAGGCAGGCACGGCGGCGTCTACTATTACTTCTTTTGCACCGGCCGCCAAGACCACATCTGTGACCACCCCTACATACCCGTAGAAGTCATGGAACAAGCCGTCATCACCCACTACTCCCAGATTGGGCTCCCGGAAGAATTCCGCACCCTCGTACGGTCCATCATTGACCAGGCAGCCGCAAACAACAACAAGTTGTCTGACGACATGCGCGAGAAACTAGCCGCACACCTAGACAAGCTCGACAGTAAAGAAAGCTACTTCCTGGACCTTGCCGCCGAGGAAGAATGGCCCAAAGGCACACTCCGCGCCAAACTCGCCACCATCCGCGAAGACCGCAAACGCATCCAACACACCTTGGAGCACGCCGAAAACCAACTAGACGACGGTATCCAGTTCCTCACCCTCGCGCTTGAGCTGATGACCGACCCCCAAGCCATGTACCAGACCGGCAGCGAAGCCGTCCGAACGATCATGAATCGAACCATCTTCACCAAGCTGTACGTAGACGGTGACGCCATCACCGGCCACGAACTACGGGAGCCGTTCAACGTCCTAGCCGAGGCCTACAGCCTCTGGCAGGGCTACCCCAAAGACACCGACATCGCCCCCGGCAAGCGCCCCAATCGGACCACAGGTCCACGCTCAGCCCTCCACGCCGCGCTACCCGTACAACGCTGTAGCGCCGCACCCGGCTTCAGGTACGGCGCTACAGGACACCACACGGTCTCACCAGCCCTCACCCTCTCGGGCCAGGGTTCTAGTAAGACTCCTATGGTGGAGGTGGCGGGAATCGAACCCGCGTCCTCCGCCGCTTCAATAGGACTTCTCCGGGCGCAGTCCGTTATGCCTTTACTCGACCCCATCGATCATACGAACAAGCCGATGTGACAGGCCCAGTCACTGTTTGTTGTCCCACTCAGCTCCGTGACCGAACTGAAGTGGTAAGCCCCCTTACTGATGCCAGGGTCCGAGTCGGAGACACTCCCGGTCTGACAAGCCTGCTTCTCGCTTAGGCAGCGAGAGCGAGGCTGCGCTGAGATGTATTCTCGGCACTTATTGTTTTGCGACATATGGTTAACGAGATCATCGTCGCCTTCCTCGGCCCGCTTCTCCTACCTCGACGTACGGAGTCGAGACCAATCACCCCCAGTAGATGGAACGTGTATCTAGTCTAAGCATAACGCATGCATCAGCATAGTGTTCCTGGATATTCCTTGTTTCCTTGCACCAACTACTTCGACAACGACTCCGAAGTTGTCAGCGCTACCAACTGCCGCCACCCCCTCCGCCACCGCCACCGCCGGAGAAGCCGCCACCGCCCGAGAAACCCGAGGAGCCAGCGGCGGACGGCGGAGTTGAGGCAATGGTGCCCGCCGCTGTGGTGTTGAAACTGCCAATAGAGCTACCGAAGTAGGCCATGTTCCAACCCACGGCCCCGGTGTACCAATACAGGCCTTCTGTGCCGCCCCGCTGCATAGAACCGATGTCACTGAACTTCTGCGCCCAGCGGTCGGCAATGCCGAACACAATCGCGTACGGCAGGTAGCACGAGAAAATCTCCTCGCGTTCTTCAAAGGCAATCTGGCCTGCCTCCGCGGTAGCAAGATACTGTCGAAAACCAAGCACTTGCCCCAACACGGCACTGCCGAGACCAGTGCGAGCCGGCATATACCGAGCACTGAACAAGCCCACGAGAGCGGCTACCACCAAACCTTCGCCGATCAACGCCACGTGAGTGAATTTGTACAGCAGAAACGTCACAATCACCGAAACCACCAGCGCCGCAATTCCGGCGCCAAACGCCACGCCGCGGGTCTGCTCGGGACTCTTCCGATACCACCCACGCCGGACCACGCTGACGTAAAGCCCGCGCTTCACGCTGGTCAGTTCGGTCGCAAAAGTGTTTTTCAGCTCGGAAAGCCGCACCGAACCACGGCCAGCGAACAGGGCGTTGAACAACTGCTGCTCGTACGCAAGCATCGAGGGGTCAGCCTCGGCAAGCTTGGTGAGCTCCCAATCCTGTTGCATCAACCGGTTGGCTGGCGGAATCTCTACAATCCGCAGGTACCGGCGCACCGCGAAATCGATGATCGTAGCGGTGACATCGAGCGTATTGGCCCGCTCGTCCAGCAGCGTTCCCACCTCGCCAGGCTTGATCCCCTGCGGTGGGGTGAACTGCACCGTCACCGGCGGAACACCCCACAGCGGCTTGCGCTTCTCCGACCCGTTCTGCCCTGCGGCCGGGGCGAGAGTGGGGATCTGACCGGCGTACACCCGGTCGCGCCCGACGCGCCACGCCACAAACAGCGCCACCGCAATGCCGAGTAACGCGGCCGCAATCGCGCCACTCACAGCGAACGTGCTGGGCCGAAACGCCGCCGCGGCATCGTGCCGATCACGCAGGATCGGCTTGGTGTTGGCGATACTTCCCGCTGGAAAGGCAACCACCACGCTGAATGCTTCGCGGGCAGCCAGCGAACCCTGAGTGAACGTTGCACGCTGGCCCGTCGCGGTCTTGCTGTCACAACCTAGGCGACTGCGGCTGGGACCGGCAAAGCATTCGGCCCGAGTAATATCCACGGGACCCTGTACCGTGGCTGACGCCGCCGCGATAGGCACGCGCCACTGGTCGCCTATCGCGTTCCAGTACAGCTCCTCATGATCGGGGAAGCTGTTCAACGCACCCTTGACCGTGTAAGAGATCACGTAGGTGTGCTGACCGGAGATCGTGTCGTTTGGATCGCCGATTTTGAACCCGACCATAGCGCCGTCTTCGTTGCGCCGATACGTCTCGGATCCTCCGTCGCGCTGCACCGACACGTTGCTGATTGGATACACCCGATCCTGGGTGTCGTTATAGTGGAACCGCGCCGGAATGTCGCGAGAAATACCGTGACGGCTGCTAAACCCGAAGTCGTAGCCGATCGTCTCGGTGATGTCGAGATCCCCGTTGGCGTGCACAACCATGGCAACGTCATATCGGTCGATCCGCTCGCCGCCGACGGCTGCGGTTGCTCCAGTTGCGCTTGCGCTCAGCATGAGCGCCACCACAAATCCAACGCCGACCACATACCGACACAGGTGCCGCAAAGGACGCATATCTGCTCGCATGACCGTTCACGCTAGCGTAAGTAGTAGCCATGAACATGGGCTAGCGACTTTTCTGGCTCGGTGGCGTGCTCGTCATATGCTAGACGTGCGACGAGAGTTGCGATGTGCGCCGTAGATACGACGAGCCTAGGCCCGGACATGACCCCAGATATGACACAGCCTTACCGCATCGCGATCGTGGGCTCCGGCCCGGCTGGGCTGTATGCCGCAGCGGCGCTGACTAGCTCAGGAGTGCCAGCCAGCATTGACGTTTTCGAGCAGCTTCCCGCACCATATGGGCTGCTGCGTTACGGAGTGGCGCCAGATCATCCGAAGATCAAGTCCATCACCGCGGCAATGAGTCAAATCCTCAGCGCGCCGGGTGTACGGTTCCTCGGCAATGTGACCTACGGCGCGGACGTGTCGTTGCAAGATTTGCGGCGACGCTACACGGCAATCATCTTCGCCACCGGCCTACCGCATGGCAGCCGGCTCGCGATTCCCGGATACGACCTGAAAGGCAATCAGACCGCCACTGACGTTGTGTCCTGGTACAACGCGCACCCGCAACAGTCGATTGTGACCCCGCCTGCATTCCGGGCGCGCGAGGTAGCTGTCGTCGGGGCAGGCAACGTTGCATTGGACATTGTGCGCATGCTGCTGAAAACCGCCGATGACCTTGCCCCGACCGACGTTCCAGAGCACGTGCTCGCCGCGGCGCGCACCAGCCAGATCAGCGACGTTCACCTGTTCGCCCGTCGCGGGCCGCTGGACGCGAAGTTCACCCACATGGAGCTGCGTGAACTAGGCAAACTTCCATGCGTCGCCGTAATAGTGTCCCCGACTGATGTCGGCGGCGTGATCGAGACCGAACTCCTGTCGCGGGAACGACGGGTTCGCAGCAACATCGCGATCCTCCGCGAGTGGGCTACGCACGAAGTTTCGAGCGTCCCGCGCCGAATTCACCTGCACTTTTTTCGACGGCTAACGCGGATCATCGGAGAAAGCCACGTGCAAGCAATACGCACGGTAGCCACCTCTGAACAGAGCAGGAGTGGCAGTGCTGAGCAGACTGTCAACGTGCAGGCCGTAGTGCATGCCATCGGCTACCAGAGCCCCCGGCTAGCAGAGCTGCCGTTTGATCCGGCAATGCTCACCGTGCCCCACATGGACGGCCGCGTGGTCGAAGCCGGCGGCCACGGCGCCCAGGCGGTCTCCGGAATCTACGCAGCCGGATGGATCAAACGCGGACCGAGCGGGGTGATCGGCACCAATAAGGCAGACGCCGCGGCTACGGTGGTCAGTGTGCTTGTTGATCTACCCGCGCTGCCGCCACCAGAGCTTCCGGATCCCTCCAGCGTCATCGAGCTGCTACAACACAGAGGTATTGAATACGTGACGTGGAATGAGTGGTCTCGGCTCGACCGGCACGAGCTCCAGCTGGGGCGAGCTCACGGCCGCGAGCGGATCAAGGTCCACGATCGCAGCGTCATGCTTGATATTTCGCGGCGCTTCCCCAGCTGAGCTTGACAGCAACTGAGAACGATCGTGACTATTCCCGCCCCTTGGCCCTTCGGCCTAGTGATCGGGAAATCTCGCGATCAGCGTCCCGCTTAGCCAGCGCCTGCCGCTTGTCGTAGTCCCGCTTTCCACGCGCCAGCGCAAGCTCAATTTTGGCGCGGCCGTCCAAGAAGTACAGCTGCAACGGCACCAGAGTTAAACCGCTCTCTCGCGTCTTTCCGATCAGGCGCTCGATCTCGGCGCTGTGCAGTAGCAGCTTGCGCACCCGACGGGGTTCATGATTTGTCCACGTGCCTTCGGTGTACTCCGGGATGTGCACGCCATGCAGGAAGATTTCGCTGTCGACAATGTTGGCAAAACCATCCACCAGCGATGCTCTGCCCAGCCGAAGCGATTTCACCTCCGTTCCAGTAAGTACCAAACCAGCTTCAAATGTCTCCAGAATGGAGTAGTCATGCCGCGCTCTACGATGCGACGCAATAACCTTGCGTCCGGCCTCTTTCGGCATCACACCTCCTAATGTTCACCTACGTTGCACCCGCGGCCTCATGCCAGGGCTAGCGCAAAAACTCCCGTCAGCACCACCGCCGCGCCGAGTAGCCGACGCACCGGCTGAGGCTCAGACAGCAGACACCAACTCAACAGGCAGGCCACCACAATACTGACCTCGCGAATCGGGGCGAGCATGCTGATCGAGGCTAACGTGAATGACCATAACGCCAAAATGTAGGACAGTGGCATAAGCACACCTACAACCAACGCGTTATACCGATGCTCCCGCCACAGCTGGGCGAGCACGCCACGACGGCGCAGCACTCCAGCCCCCAGCACCACGACGCGTGTGCCGTTGAATACCCACTCCAGCAAAATCGGGGAAACCGCCAGAACTGAGACAGTTCGAGCGTCCCAGAGGTTACAGGCAGCGATGAGAACGCCGGCAGCGAGTCCGAAGGCGACGTCGGCGCTGATCGGAAGCCGAACGCGCGCCGCATCAGCGTTTCCTGTTGCCGCGGTCGATCCACTGACCCTTCTGGCACCCACGATGAGCACGCCGACAACCACCGCAGCCGCCCCCGCAAGGGCCACGGCGCTCGGTCGTTCACCCAACAGCAGCATCGCTGCACCTACCAGTAGCAGCGGGCCAGAGCCGCGAGCGACCGGATACACCACGGACAGATCGCCCAACGAGTACTCCTTCTGTAACAACAGGTAGTACACCAGTTGGCCCAGCGAACTTATCGCGATAGCGCCAGCCGAAAGGAAACCCAGGTTGATACGACCTGTTGCGACCAGCCAAAGCACCGACGGCGTATAGATCACCACCGCTACAGCCGAGTACAGCCAGACAAATGCCGAACCACCTGCGCCAGCCCGCTTAACGGCAAGGTTCCAGACCGCATGACTTATGCCTGAAGCCAGTATCAGGCATAGCGGCAGTAGCGTCACTACGCCAGTGAACCCTATGTTGGGCTGGCCAAAACGAGTGACTCACCGGAAACGGACCGTCAGCCGGCTACAGCCAGCCCGACATCGGGTCCACTGGACGCCCGTCCAGACGCACCTCAAAGTGCAAGTGGCTGCCGGTGGAGGCTCCCGTGGTCCCCACCAGACCGATCACCTGACCCTGCTTGACTTGCTGGTTGAGCTGGACCTGAATCACTGATTGATGCGCGTAACAGGTAGATACGCCAGATCCTCCAGCAATGTCTCCGTGATAGATGCAGGTGTACCAGCCATAACCGCTGGTCCATCCGGCATTGATCACTCGACCGGCTGCGGCAGCCCAGATGGGTGTGCCTGTAGGTGCTGCAAAATCTGTGCCAGCGTGCAGCTGCCAACGTTTATAGAAAGGGTCATAGCGATAACCAAAGTCACTAGACTTGTAACCCCGCACCGGCATGATGAAGTTGCCCTTGCCGTGTCCGTTGCCAGGTAAAAGTGCCGGACCGGGTCCTTTACCCTGCTGACGGGCCTGCTCGCGAGCCTGACGCGCCGCTTCTTGCAGGGCTGCTTCAATTCGCCGAGACTCTGCCTGGAGATCTTGGTACTGCTGCTCGCTAGTTGCACGCTCTTGTTCGGCAACCTGCAACGCGGCGGCTCTTTGATTGGTCAAATCTGTGACGTGCTGCTCAGCATCACGCGCGGCGGACTCTCCGGCATTGGCCGCCTGCAATGTTTTCTGAGCAGAGCTGTTAGCCGCTTCGGCTTTACGTTTACGATCGGCAACATCGGCACGCTGCTGCGCGGAGCGATCGAGTGTCACTTTCATTCGCTGTATTTCGCGATGTTGGGTAGCCGCTACGGCCTGGGCATACTCTGAAGCCGCCAGAACTTGATCGACGCCTTTGGCGGCCAACATCATGGCTGGAGCAGCAAAATACCCGCTTTCATAGCTACGGCGGGCATAGCCGCTCAATTGTTCACGAGCGCCCTTTACCTGGTCCTCGGCCCGATCAAAATCAGCAACTGCGGCAGCTAAACGTGTTTGCGCCGCGTCAGCGACGCGGCGGGCTTCTTCGGCCTTGACTTGTCCGGCGATCACACTGCCGTGAGCTTGAGAGACATGTTCCTGCGCACCGGGAAGCTGTCGATTAGCATCCGCAAAAGACGCACCGGCTTCCTTCGCTCGATCTGTGGCGCTCTCCAGCGCCGCCCCAGCTTGAGCCAGCTCTTGATCTACCCGCTGCTTGTCTTGAGATGGGTTGGCCAACACTGGCGCCGTTGCGATGGTGCACACCACCGCAACCAAGCTCACGGCTACTACCCAATGTCGGCGAAACCGGCCACCAAGTCGGCCAATAATGCTGAACATGCCCAAACCCTCAATCTATACTTGAGGGACTAAGCTACGGCCAAACAGGCAAAGAAAAAAACACTTAGGTAGCGTGTTGCGCTAGAACTACGCGGCCGAGATCAAACTTTTACATAGAACCGCAGCGTGCTCCAGCCGGTGATCCCGCTGATGGCAATAGCAATAAACGCCAGAATCGGGCCAGTCACCAAGATATCGCCCCACTGGATAACTGGGATGAGCCCGCTGCTGAAGATGGGTTTCAGTGCGCCATCGACCAAGAACACCTTGCCGAGAATTAACCCAAGCCAGCCAATCGCGGCGCCGATCAGCCCCGCCATGCTGGCTTCCAAAATGAACGGCAGCCGCACATACCAGTTCGACGCGCCCACCAGCTTCATGATGCTGACTTCACGCCGTCGGCTGTAGGCGGCGACTTGGATTGTGTTCCCAATCAGCAGCAGCGCGGCTATACCCTGCAGCACAGCTACCGCAAACGTGGTGTTCTTCACCGCATCGATCATGGAAAACAGCTGACTGACGACCTCTTGTTGGCTGGAGACCCGCGAGACTCCGTCGGCGCTGCGATATTTGTTGGCTAGGTCGGAGTAGTCCTTCGGATCGAGCAGCTTCACCCGGAAAGATGCAGGCAACGCGTCAGGCTGCACACCGTGCACGAAGTCAGGCGAGTTTCGGAACAACTCCTTGAAACGTTCATATGCCTGCTCTTTAGATTCAAAGCTGACATCGCGTACCAGCTGATGGTCGTTCTCCAGCCGCTGCTTAAGCGTTTGGCGCTGCTGCTCGCTCGCGTCATCGTTGAGGAAGAGCATTACCTCAACCTTGCCGCGCAGCACGTCCTTAGTCTCTTGAATCTGCACATACAGCAGGCCGCCAGCACCCAGCAAAGTTAGCGAGATTGCCGTCGTCAAGATCATTGCCACCGACATAGTGACATTGCGCCACAAACCCGTTAGCGCCTCGGATAAGACAAACTTTGCTCGCATGCCCAGCCTTTCACATCTGCTTAGCTTTGTTGCGTCTAACGAACGTGCTCAAGGCACGGTTTAGCCGTACACGCCACGGTGCTGGTCGCGAATGACCCGACCACGATCGAGCTCGACTACGCGACGGCGCATCTGGTTCACGATGTTGGCATCGTGCGTAGCCATGACCACCGTGGTACCCGTACGGTTGATCCGGTCCAGCAGCCGCATAATTTCGATACTGGTATCGGGGTCAAGGTTTCCCGTAGGCTCGTCGGCGAGCAGTACCAGCGGACGGTTCACGAATGCGCGCGCGATCGCGACCCGCTGTTGCTCGCCACCGGAAAGCTCCGAGGGGTAGCGATTCTCTTTACCCTCTAGGCCCACCAAGCTCAGCACCTCAGGCACAACGCGGCGGATCACCGGACGGGTCTTGCCGATAACTTCCAGCGCAAACGCGACATTTTCCGCCGATGTCTTGTTGGGTAGTAACCGAAAGTCCTGAAAGACACAGCCGATGCTTCGGCGTAACTGCGGGATTCGCCATGATCGCAACGTTCCTAGGTCGCGCCCGGCAACTGTAACTTTCCCCGAGGTGGGTACCTCTTCGCGCAGCAGCAATCGGATAAAGGTGGACTTACCTGAGCCCGAAGGCCCGATAAAAAAGACGAACTCCCCTTTATCCACCCCTACGCTGACATCATCCAATGCGGGGCGGCGGGACTTGGGGTATCGCTTGCTCACGCTCTCCAAGGTGATCACGTCAATCGATTCTAGACTTACAGCTCATGCGGGTGCGGGGTCGGGTTTGAAACCCTAAAGCCTGGCTGCCAGAAACCGGCAAATACGGCACATCACCCACCTGACGAGTTCTTAACGCAACGTGCCCCCATGGATGCTCCGCAAAGAGCTAGAGTTAGCGGTAGTGACCACAACGAGTAAGCAAACAGGCGAGCAACCACGCATGTTCAGTACAACGCAAAGGGGTGAGTTGTCGGTGGCGACGGTGCTAGACCTACCGCGTATTCCACTAGCCCGCCCACCGCATTTGATCACCCTCGACGCGCCAGCCCACTGCGGTGTCCCGCAACGCACGCACGTAGCCGCAGTCTGGGGTGACCTACGCTCAGCATCGTCGGTGATTGTGCAGCCTATGAGCCCTTCCGTGGCTACCGACGAGCAGGCGTGGCGCAGCTGTGCGGCTAAAACCAGTTTGCTAGCCACTGGGCTGGCTCCGGGGATCAGTTTGGTGCAATGGCTCGGACGCACTATCCCCTTCAGCGCCGAGCTATCGCGGCATCGCAACGACGACACCGATCCTATCGACCGGGACTCGAACAACCTGCTGGAGTTTGACGCCGCGTTAAGTTCAGCGCTACCACGCCGGATGGATCGCACATACCTTGGTTACGGCGCGAGCGGCTACTTGATCGCCGAAACGTGCAAGCGAGGTCTCGCCCCCTCGGCAGTGGCTTTCGTGGACACTCCCGGACTTGGTCGCCAGCCACGTCGTGGAGCAGATGGTGCACCAGTCATTGTGGACGGCACGCTAATTCACGCCCGCGATCCGATCACATGCATGCGGGACCTTAACCCAGTCATCGCCAATATCCCGGTGCTAGTGCTCAGCGACGGCAGCTGTGGCAACGAGCTGAACTATAGTTCTCCGCCACAGCACCTCACTGACGTTATCGTGGCTACCACACACAGCGAGAACGGCCATAAGCCATTGCCTCGCAGCGTCTCGCCAGCCGAGCTGCGTAGATACGTCTTTGCTACTCAGCAGCATTACGCCACATCCAGTAGCGAAGGGCAACGCAACCTGCGAGCGTTTCTCAATGGCGAGCTCCACCTAATCCGAGCGGCTAATCGCACCGATTGGGGGGATTCAAGCCCTTTGGTTAATGCCCGTCTACTCCGGATGCCGACTGTTCCGCTGTTTAACCGTGACCACACTGGAGACAACGACCCGTGGCGCAACACGCGCCCATTTGGGCGCGGCCACAGTGGCGAACGCCCGCCGAGCAAGCCAGACGGTTACCACGCCCGCGCCGCTGAACGCCGCTACTGAGCGGCCTTGCGTTATCCGGTTGCGTCTAGTCGTGCTGTTTGCGCCACCTGATACCGGCGGTGATGAAATCGTCGATGGCGCCGTCGAAGACGGCCTGCGGGTTACCCGCCTCGTGACCAGTGCGCAGATCCTTCACCATTTGGTATGGGTGCAGCACGTAGGAGCGCATCTGATTCCCCCACGATCCGGTGGTATCACCGCGCAGGGCGTCCATCTCGACCTTGCGCTCTTGCCGCTGCCTCGCCAGCAACCGCGCTTGCAGCACTCGCATTGCTGCTGCGCGGTTCTGAATCTGAGACTTCTCGTTCTGGCATGACACCACGATCCCAGTCGGCAGGTGGGTGATCCGCACCGCTGAGTCGGTGGTATTCACACTCTGCCCACCGGGGCCGGAGGAGCGAAACACGTCGATGCGGATGTCGGTTTCAGGAACGTCTACGTGATCTTGGGACTCCACTACCGGTAGCACTTCGACACCGGCGAATGAGGTCTGCCGGCGGCCCTGATTGTCAAACGGGCTGATCCGGACCAGCCGGTGTGTGCCTTGTTCCACCGACAATGTGCCGTAGGCGTAGGGCGCTTTCACGGTGAAAGTGGCCGATTTGATGCCCGCCTCTTCGGCGTAGGAGATGTCGTAGATCTCCGTGGGATAGGAGTGTCGCTCCGCCCAGCGCAGATACATGCGGAGCATCATCTGGGCATAGTCGGCCGCGTCGACCCCACCAGCTTCGGCTCGAATGTTTACCAGCGCCTCGCGCTGGTCATACTCACCCGCTAGTAGCGTTCGGATCTCCAAATCGTCGATAGCCGCACGCAGCGCAGCGATTTCGGCGGCTGCCTCGTCTCGGGATGTTTGGTCGTCTTCGTCTTCGGCGAGCCCCAGTAGCACGGCCACATCATCAAGCCTGGCACGTAGGCCGGTGACCCTAGCTAGCTCACCCTGCACAAATGACAGCCGGGAGGTGAGGTGCTGAGCCTGCTCGATGTCATCCCACAAGTTTGGCGCGGCGGCCGCTGTGTTGAGTTCGGCCAGTTCGGCCTCAAGGCGTTCCGGCTCCACCACCGCCTCCACCGAGGCCAACGTTGCGCTCAGTGAGGTGAGTTCTTCTTGAAGATCAATAGTCGCCACCGCTTCAGACTATCTACCAAGCCCAGCAGCGCTACGCCATGGCCGTGCATCCTGCGGATCAGCCCAACGATATGTGCATGGTGATGGTTCCCAGTGCCGTTGAGGCCGTGCATAGTTTATCCGTAAAATAGATGGTAATATCCACTTAATGAGAACTCCTGCGCCTGAGCTACTGCCACTGTTCCGCTCCGCGGGACAAGCTCGAATCTTGGCAGTCGCGTTCCTTGCCCCAGAAAGCGAAGTACTTTCCATCGACGGATTGGCGAAACAAGCTGAGGTTAGCTACCCTACAACTCACCGAGAAGTCGGGCGACTCATCAAAGCCGGACTGTTCACCGAAGAGCGAATAGGAAATCTGCGCCGCGTTCGCCCAGACACAACATCCCCGTACCACGAAAGTCTGCTAGGTCTCATCGAGCAGGCTTTTGGGGCAGAGCGACTGCTCCGCAATCAGCTCGAGTCCGTGTCGGGCATCGCAGCGGCGGCAATCTATGGTTCATTCGCGGCTAGGCAGCTCGGCGAATCCGGCCAAGCACCCAGGGACATTGATGTTCTGATCATTGGTGAGCCAAACCTTGACGAGATGTATCGGGCGTGCGAAGCCGTCAGCGAAATCGTCAAACGTGAAGTAAACCCAGCCGTGGTATCGCTGCGGGAGTGGCGAGAAGCGTCCAGCGGATTTCTACGCAACGTGAGACAAGCTCCGATAATCCCGCTAGCCGGCGATTGGATAGGCCTTATGTCCGGTAAAGCAGAAGAGGGTGCGACCCGTGGTTGAAGAAAGACCGCTGAAAGTACGCGCACTAATCCAGCAGAACCGGCTTGCTCCGGTGGCCGCGGATCTGGACTTAGCTTGGCGTCATATTTCTGACGCCGACGACCTAACAGCCGACATCGCTAATGTATCTCGGGACAAGACTCGGTATGACATGGCTTACGAGGCAGCCTTCCATGCTGTTATGGCACTTCTTGCCGGCGATGGGCTCAGGCTCACCAGCGCCGTCGGTCATCATGCGGCTCTAGCGATATATGCGATCGCGGTGTTAGACACGCCGCCTGACCTAGCTGAAGCCGCTCAGTCATTCGACCGAATGAGGAAAGGCCGAGCTCGATCCTGGTACGACGCTGCGCCCGTCACCAGCCAACAGGCGATGTGGGCAGCCCAACAAGCACAAAAACTTTTACTCAACAGTCGAACGTACGTTGGTAACAAGAGTTCGCGCGGATAGAAAATGCTGAACTCACTGGCCCTCTACCGAGCGATTTCAAAACCGGCTCCGAAGTTGTCACCCAGCAGCGACACTTCAACTGCACAGACCTGCGTAAGTACTCGACTAGCTCATTCGCTAGGCAGCGCAGTGAAGGCGGGCTAAGCTGGAGCAACCAGACCCAACCTGGAGACATTCTACTATGACCAGCGCTCTAGAACTTGTTCCTAACGATCGCCCATGGACCACCGAGGACTTGGAGCGGCTCACCGACGACGGAAATCGGTATGAAATCACCAACGGGAGCCTCCTCGTGACCCCAGCACCGGCTATCGGACACGTAGTTATCACCGCCCGGCTAGCTCGAGCACTCGACCGGCAGCTACCTGACCATTTAGAAGCATTGGCTACTGGAGCCGGTATCCAGCTGCGGCGTTCCATGTATATCCCCGACATTGTTGTGGTGCACGCGGCGGCCACCGCTCGTGAAGGCAAACTATTTGACGTCTCCGACGTGGTGCTGGTCGTGGAAGTGTTGTCCCCAAGCAACGCGGGTACCGATCTAGTGCTTAAGCGGCACGACTACGCCGCTGATGGCATCCTCTGGTACTGGATTGTCGATCCGAAGGCACAAACCCTAACGGTGTTGGAGAATTCCGACGGTAGCTACGTTGAACGCGCTGTCGTCCAGCCTGGTGCCGAGTGGGCTACCGATCAACCGTTCCCATTTAGCATTGACCCGGCCACACTCCGCTAGTCCCCATGGAGCCGATCGGTACCAGCCTTTACCGCTGTACATGTAGTAACATACAGAATATGGCGACTTTAGCTGAAAATAAGCCAACCAACGTTGGCATGCGTGAGCTTTCACAGCGGACCGCACAGGTTTTGGCCCGCGTCCGCGCTGGTGAAATTGTGGAAATCACAGATCGAGGCAAGCCGGTGGCGCGCATTGTGCCTGCCACAGCCGATCGCTATGACCAGCTGATAGCGGCGGGGATCATTCAGCAAGCTAAGCGGCCATTCGACGTGGCGGACCTGCCAGAACTGGGAAGCAACCTTACCGGCCGCCCATCTGAGCAGTGGCTTACTGAACTCCGCGGTGGGCATTGATGACAATCTGTATCTATCTGGATACCTCTGCGGTAGCGAAACTATTCCTCAGCGAAAAAGAAAGCCCGGATTTGCGAAAGTGGTTGTCCCAGCAGTTTCAGCCACGCTTAGTGTCATCAGCGCTCATGGCGGTGGAGCTGATTCGTTTGCTCGATCTGGTCAACACAGCGATAGTGCGGGTAGCACAATCGTTTCTTGCCGTGGCTGTGGATATCGTCGAGGTCACTCCTCCAATACTCGAGAACGCTACTCATGTATCGCCGGCGCGCTTGCGAACTCTTGACGCCATTCATCTGGCTACAGCACTGGATTTGGGAAAAGCCGTTGATGTGATACTTACCTACGACAAGCTGTTAGCTGAAGCCGCCCGCACTAACAACCTGAGAGTGGTAAGCCCAGGCATCGTGTAAAAGAATACCGTGTAAGAGCAGACGCCACGGCCAGGCTAATCCCAGGCAAGCGAGCCACCGGTTTGGTATTCAATGACCCGGGTTTCGAAGAAGTTTTTCTCCTTCTTCAAATCCATCATCTCCGACATCCACGCGAACGGGTTTTCGGTCGGACCAAAAACCGGTTGCAATCCCAGCTGTGCGCACCGACGGTTGGTGATGAAGTGCATGTATTGCTCACACAACTCCGCGTTGAGACCCAGCAGGCCGCGAGGCATGGTGTCACGCCCGTAGGCCACCTCTAGCTCACAGCCTTCGGCGAGCATGGTGGAAATTTCGGACTGAAATTTCTCCGACCACAGATTCGGATTTTCGAGCTTGATCTGGTTGATCGCGTCGATGCCAAAGTTCAAGTGGATGGATTCGTCCCGCAGGATGTACTGGTACTGCTCGGCGACGCCCACCATCTTGTTGCGGCGCCCTAGCGAGAGGATCTGTGCGAACCCAGTGTAGAACCACATGCCCTCAAATACCACGTAGAACGCGATCATGTCGCGTAGGAACGCCTGGTCCGCCGCGGGTGTTCCGGTTTTAAAGCTAGGGTCTTCCAAATTTTGGGTGTATTTAAGTGCCCAGGCCGCCTTATCCGTGATGGACGGCACTTCGCGGTACATGTTGAATAACTCGCCCTCGTCCAAGCCGAGGCTTTCGCAAATGTACTGGAAGGTATGGGTGTGTACCGCTTCCTCGAATGCCTGGCGGAGCAGGTACTGCCGACACTCGGGGTTGGTGAGGTGGCGATATACCGCCAGCACAATATTGTTGGCCACCAACGATTCCGACGTCGCAAAGAAGCCAAGGTTGCGCTTTAAAGCATGGCGCTCATCATCAGTAAGGCCGTCTGGCGACTTCCAAAGCGCGATGTCCGCCTGCATGGATACCTCGGTGGGCATCCAATGGTTATTGCAGCCAGCCAAGTACTTCTGCCAAGCCCACTGATATTTCAGCGGCAGCAGCTGATTGACGTCAGCCCGGCAATTGATCATTGCCTTGTCGTCGACGCTGACCCGCGAACCGGAGCGATCGATCTCACCGAGCCCAGTGGCATCGGTGACTGTATCGGTAGTCAAAATTGCTGTCATGCTGGAAGAGTCCTTCCCTAGTGAAGTGCTGAGCCGGCTATTGGCAAGCTTCGCATTCGGGGTTTTCTATAGAGCATGCAGTGGCCTCAGCGACAGCCTCGGGCTGCGCCGGCACAGTAGCCGCGGGCATCGCAGCCCCTGCGGAGACGGCGTTGAGTTTGCCGTCGGTCCCGGTCAGCGTGCTTTTCTCCACGTGGGTGGCGCTCTGCGAGCGCAGGTAGTAGCAGGTCTTCAAACCCTTTCGCCATGCGTGGCGGTACAGCTCGTCGAGCTTACGGCCGCTTGGTGCATCCATGTAGAGGTTCAACGACTGTGCTTGATCAATCCATTTCTGGCGACGTGAAGCGGCATCGATCAGCCAGGAGCTGTCAACCTCAAACGCGGTGGCATACAGCGCTTTGAGGTCGGCCGGGATGCGGTCGATCGGCCCTAGGCTGCCATCAAAATACTTCAGGTCTGAGATCATGACTTCATCCCACAGCCCATGCGCCTTGAGGTCACGCACTAGGTGGGGGTTGCTGACGGTGAAATCGCCGGACATGTTGGATTTTACGTACAAGTTCCGGTATAGCGGCTCGATGGACTGCGCGACGCCACAAATGTTGGAAATGGTCGCGGTGGGCGCGATGGCCATGACATTGGAGTTGCGCATCCCCACCGTACGCACCTTCTCACGCAGCGCGCTCCAGTCCAGCCGGGTAGTGGTATCCACATCGATTGCGGCATTGCGCTCCTTGGCTAGTAGCTCCAAGGAGTCAATTGGCAGTATCCCTTGGCTCCACAGCGAGCCGGCAAAGGACGGGTAGCGACCGCGTTCGGCAGCTAGAGCACAGGAGGCGGTAATAGCGAAGTAGCTGAGCTGCTCCATGCTGGAGTCCGCGAACTCCACGGCCTGCTGCGACGACATCGGAACCCGCAGCTCGAACAAGGCGTCCTGGAAACCCATTAACCCCAAACCCACCGGCCGGTGTCGCAAATTGGAGGTGCGCGCTTCGGGAATTGTGTAGTAGTTGATGTCGATCACGTTGTCGAGCATCCGCACCGCGGTGGTTACGGTGTATTCCAGCCGCGCAGTGTCTAATCTACCAGCGGTAATGTGATTTGCCAGGTTGACTGACCCCAAGTTGCACACCGCGACCTCCTCGCCGGAGGTATTCAGCGTGATCTCGGTGCACAGGTTAGACGAGTGCACTACACCGATGTGACGCTGTGGAGAACGGATATTGCATGGATCTTTAAAAGTGATCCACGGATGCCCAGTCTCAAAGAGCATGGTGAGCATCCGGCGCCACAGATCAACTGCGCGCACCGTGCGGAACACCGTGATCTCGCTCCGAGCGGCGGCGGCTTCGTGTTCGGCGTACCGCTGTGCGAAGGCCGAGCCGTACAAATCGTGCAGATCAGGGACCTCGTTTGGCGAGAACAGCGTCCAGTTGGCGTCTTGCTCGACGCGCTCCAGGAAGAGGTCAGGCACCCAGTTGGCGGTGTTCATGTCGTGGGTACGCCGACGGTCATCGCCAGTGTTCTTGCGCAGGTCCAGGAACTCTTCAATGTCGATATGCCAGGTCTCAAGGTAGGCACATACCGCACCTTTGCGCTTGCCGCCCTGATTGACCGCGACTGCCGTGTCGTTGGCGATCTTGAGGAATGGCACTACCCCCTGAGACTTCCCGTTGGTGCCTTTGATGTGGGCACCCATACCGCGCACCGACGTCCAGTCGTTGCCCAGGCCGCCGGAGTATTTAGCTAGTAACGCGTTGTTCTTAATGCCCTGAAAAATGCCATCCAGGTCGTCTGGCGTAGTAGTGAGGAAGCACGAAGACAGCTGGGCGCGAGTGGTGCCAGAGTTGAACAACGTGGGTGTGGACGACATGAAGTCAAACGAGGACAACAACTGGTAGAACTGAATCGCTCGCGCTTCTCGGTCGTCTTCATGTAGCGCCAGACCCATTGCCACTCGCATGAAAAAAGCTTGTGGCAGCTCGATGCGGGCACCTTGAACATGCAGCAAATAACGGTCATACAGTGTTTGCAGGCCAAGGAACTGGAAGTCCAGATCCCGCTCGGGCAAAATCGCCTGACCTAGCCGTGCGAGGTCAAAACTGGCAAGCGCTGGGTCGAGCAGCTCCGCTTCAATACCGCGAGCGATGAAGGCGTGAAAGTACTCCCCGTAGCGGTCTGCCATCTCGGCTTGACTGGCCTGACCGCCTAGGCCGCCCAGTAGACCCCTGCCTTCACCGTGCTCATGCGGGACACCCGCACCCGTGCGATCGCCTTGCCTACCTTCGTCTTCGTAGGCGGCGGCTCCTGCGGCCTTGGCAGATGACCTACTGGCACGGCCTATCCGCACATGGCCCGCCAACACCGCGCCTAGCACCTCGCGCCGCAGCTTATCCATAAGCAGCCGCGCGCTGACGTATGTGTAGTTAGGCTCGGACTCCACCAGGGTGCGGGCGGCCATAATCAGCGCCAGCTCGAGCTCGCCGGTGCTGATGCCGTCGTAGAGGTTGCGCAGCGTCTCGGCAAGCACCGCTGCCTCCGAGACGTTTTCCAAACCTTCGCAAGCCTCATTGATGACCAGCGTGACACGATGCCGATCCAGCGGGCGCAGCTGCTCATCTACGCCTCGCACGTTGATCGTGGCTACCTGCGCCACGGCCGGTTCCTGTAGAACCTTGCGATCGCGGGCCTTGGCTCGCTCTTCGCGGTACAACACGTAGGCCCGGGCAACCTTGTGGTGACCGCCGCGCATCAGTACTAGTTCGACTTGATCCTGAATTTGCTCGATGTGTACGGCCTGCTCGGTGCCCAAGTGGCGGAAAAGAGCAGCAGTGGTGTGCTCGGTAAGCTCGGCGACGATCTCTCTGACCCGTGCCGAGCCGCCAGCGGCCTCGCCCTCAACGGCGAGGAAGGCTTTGGTCATGGCGGTGGAGATTTTACTGGCGTCATAGGGCGAGACAGTGCCATCTCGACGTATTACGTGCGTAGTGGCGCCCAAGGATGGACCTTCAGCTCGGTGAGCGGCGGGCGGGTGGGAAACAGTGGATGAGGTGGCAAGCGAGGTGGTCATCAGCGACTCCGGTGCGACTAGCGACGGATGAAACGGCAGCCGGGACGAGCAGTGGAAGCGGCGTCCCCGCGACGAGATACAGCAAGCATGCCGCAGGCCTGTGACATCTCTTCTGGCGGTATAGACGACGATAATGCGCCACTCGACTAGCGGTACCCTAATACTACATGTTGTGGTCCGGCTTAGCGCTACACACAACACTTGGCATTTGCGGATGATTCAAAACCGTTATACGCCACACCGATAGACCCACTGAAGCTAGGCAAATAGATATCCGTAAGCCGGGCATGGCGCTCGGCCACTCGATGCAAATCACCGCCGGAGGTGGTGCGCGATAAAAATTTTTGCCACAAGTTCTCCTAACTTGGCAAAACGCGCTGCGGCTGACCTTCGTTTCATCAACGATGAGGGCAGTAGCTTGCAATTTGATACCCGCGTCCCTATATCGATAGGGTTCCTGCCCGATGGAATGCTTGGCATACTGGTCACATAGCCTGGAAATGTGAGCACCGAATCATTTGCCGAATATCTATCCGGGCTGGACGAGGCCTCGCTGATCGCACTGCTTCAGGCCCGGCCAGACGCTCGAGCTCACCCGGTACCGCGAGGCTTCACACAGCTCGCGCAGCGGTTAAGTGGGCCCGGTTCGTTGAACACCGCAATATGCAAGCTCAACCGCGACTCAATTATCGTGGGACAGGCCATCGCCGCCTTGGGAGCTTCGGCGGCCGTCCCGAGCGTGGCGCTTTTGTTGTCAGCGCCCGAACAGCTGGTGCACGGTGCCTTAGCGCCGCTACTCACACACGGGCTAGCGTGGAACAGCTCTGGGACGCTGCACCTGCCAGAGCCACTAGAGGCATTCTGGTCCGCCGAGATTGGCGGTAGCCGGCCTGTGGCCAAGATCGCGCGATCAGCGCGCTTGGAGGATCTGCAGATCGCGGCGCAGGCGCTAGGGACCGAGGGAAAAGGTCTCCGCAAGCAGGAGCTGAGTACTCGACTCGCCGAGGTCATGGCGGATCCTCAATCGATGGTCACTGTGCTGACCAGCTTGCCACAACCGGCGCGTAACCGACTCAACGAGTTTCGGGCCGGTTACGTCGACTACTACTCTTCCTACGGTTACGGCAGTTTTCGCGCAGCCGCGCCTGGGGATCCGACTAACGTACTGATCCAAGCCGGTCTATTGGTTCGGGTCAATAACCGCCCAGAGCTACCCAAAGAAGTCGCGGTCGCCGCATGGCTAGGTGAACGAGAACTCGCCCTGACCGGTCAGCCCGACACTCCCCAAGCCGCCCTCGGCTCCGAAGCGGTGCGGCCAAGTGCTCAAGCCGCAGCACATGAGGCGCTGCGCGTGGTGGCGGCTTTGCTGGATGAAGCACATACACAACCGATAGTCGCGTTAAAGAAGGGTGGAGTGGGCCCGCGGGAGCGATCGCGGCTGGCAGCCCAGCTGTCCACCTCGGGTAGCGCCGTCGCGCTCTGGATCGACCTGGCGTACTCCGCCGGCCTGCTGAATCACATTGGCTCCGGATATGCGCCAACAGATTCCTATCCGAGCTGGCGGGGCGCCGAGCCAGGCCAGCGCTGGGCCGTACTGGCTGACGCGTGGTTCTCGCTAGAACATGCTCCAACCAATCGACAGATCGACGGCGACAAGGAGCTTGCGCCGCCGTTGCCCCTGGCTTCAGCGGCGGGGGCGATGCGGCGCGCGCTACTTATCGCGGCCCGCTCGGGCGCGTCGGTACGCGAAACCAGCACACACATCGACTGGTTCTACCCGCTGCACGGATACGACGCCGAGCAGCGGGAGCTCCGGATGGCCGCCGCTGTTACCGAGGCTGAGCTGCTGGGGGTAGTAGCCAGCGATGTGGTGACCGAACTGGGCGGGCACCTGGTGATGGTTGACACAGATGCCGCCGACAAGGTGTCGGAACTGGCTAAACACTGCGCGCCACTACTTCCAGAGGCTCCATGCACCGTGATCCTGCAATCGGATCTCACCGCCGTGGTCTCTGGGCAGCCGAGCATCGCCGTGTCGAGGCTGCTAGCAGCCTCGGCAGCCAGTGAGGCCCGCGGAGCAGCCGGGGTATGGCGATTTAGCTCGGCCAGCGTGCGTAGCGCTTTGGATGCCGGGTGGAAAGCCGAAGACCTGCTCAGCGAGCTGGGAACAGTATCCCACAGAGCGGTGCCGCAGCCGTTGGAGTATCTGATCAACGACGCGGCCAGGCGGCACGGCCGCGTCCGGGTGCAGGCCACGCGCTGCTGTGTGGTTGCCGAAGAAGCCGTGATCAACGAGATCCTGCACACTCGATCGCTGAACAAGCTGAACTTATCCCGGCTTGCCCCCACGGTCGCGTCCAGTCCGAGCGAGCCCAATGACGTGCTCAGCCGACTGCGCGCGGCCGGGTTTTCTCCAGTCGCACAGGACGCGGATGGCGTGGTGATCGTCGAGACGCGCCACGAGCATCAAGCCGGAAAGAGCATTCGAGTTACCCCGGTTAAACCGCGTTCGGTATTGTCAGCCGCGGACCTGGCCGAGCAGTTGGCCGCCGATCCAAGCGGCAAACTCGCGGGCGCCGCGGCTGAATCTGACACCTTCGAGTTGCTGGCGAAGCTCAATCCTCGATTGGATGACGCGGAGTTAGAACTGCTCTGCGACGCGGTGGACAACCACAGCGATGTGCTCATCGCTTACCGCGACAACAACGGTAACTCCACCGTGCGGACAATCCAACCCCAGCATTTCTACGGCAAATGGCTTGATTCCTGGTGTCATCTTCGCAACGGGCAACGCGACTTCGCCGTAGCCAACATCCAGTCCGTCGCCCCGGTTAGGTAACGGGTGCTCTAACGGCGGACAATGTTGGGCTGACGAATCTAGAAAGCTCACTGAGCAGACTTTGAACGGCAAGAAAGTACAGCTGTTGATTGCACTCGTAAGTCTCCTTCTCTAGCCTCTGAGCTGCGGTTACTACGGTATGGCATGCGAGTGATGCCGCATGCCATACCGTTTACGTTAGCCGTGTCAGTGGAAGCAAAAACAAAGAAAAGCCAGTGGAAAGCTTATGCCAGCTTTGACGATATCCAGAAAAATTAATAGCCTATACGCTATAGTTGAGATCCTGACATGGTCGATCGAAATTGAACCTGAGGTCGAGGAATGGTTGCAGTTACTCGATGACGAGGAGTTCGTGCAGACGGCTCACATGCTCGACCGATTGAGTGAGCAGGGCAACGCTGTGCGTATGCCACATAGTCGAGCTCTGGGGGAAGGGCTGTTCGAACTTCGATATATCTGCGGTGGCGTTGCACGAAGGATTGCGTACTGGTTCGGGGCGCGAAAGCACATCATTTTATTGACGACTTTTCGAAAGCAACGGAACAACGAGCGACACGAAGTGTCAGGAGCACGATTGGCTAAACGGATATGCGAACAAAAACATACTGAACTATCCTGATTACCAAAATAACGGAGACGCAATGAGTGCAGATACTGCTACGAAGAGCTGGAGCGATCTCAGAAAAGATCGGGCTAAGCACATTCCCGATTTCGAAGAACGTGTTAACGACGCGCGGTTGCGTGCCGATCTTGCCCAATTCGTCTACGACCTACGTAGTCAAGCTGGCATCACGCAAACTCAACTGGCGCGGCGGATGGGAACAACCCAGTCCGCAATCGCTCGTCTCGAAGGTGGTGGGATGAACCCGAGTGCGGAGTTACTTCACAAGCTCGGAAATGCCCTAGCGGTTCGGCTTATGCTGACCGCCGACAGTGACGCCGATTTCCAAAGCTCCTCTGTCACGATCAGTGAGACCCTAACCGAACGACAAGCTGCCTAAAACTACATCCCTTTTACTTCGTGGACGCCTCGAGTAGCGGCGAGTAGCGCTTGGCCTTGCCCCATCCGACAGTTGACGATGTTTTAATCTCGGCTCCACTGTTCAAGACAGCTCAGGTTTCTAACATGGGAGTATAGTTAATAGAAATACACTCCCATCTTTAGGAGATCTAGTGGAGAAACCGGCCGTGATCTTCGACCGGAACTATGAATGGTCAGCGCTTTCTCGATTTATTACTGACCCACAACTCGGGGCGACTTTAGGGACAGTCTCCGGTCGACGCCGTCAGGGCAAGACCTACCTCCTTGACGCCGCCTGCACAGCGGCCGGTGGCTTCTACTTCGGGGCTACCGAGGCCACAAACGCTGAGTCACTGCGCCGAATAAGCTCCGCGCTCACCGCCCACAACACGCCAGCCACTCCATATCACTTCGCGGACTGGCTCGAAGTTCTAGACGCACTGCTCGAGCTGGGCCGGAGCCGCCCGGTACCAGTCGTCATTGACGAATTTCCCTACCTCGCCAAGGCGAATCCAGAGCTACCCTCCCTGATCCAGCAGGCGTTCCGCTCGCTGCGGGAGCAGCGTTCCAGCTCACACACCAGACTGTTGCTGTGCGGCTCGGCACTGTCTTTCATGGGCTCACTGTTGGCGGGTAACGCTCCCCTACGCGGTCGAGCTAGCCTCGAGTTGGTCGTCCGCACACTCGACTACCGCCTCGCCGCGCAGTTCTGGGGCATCAGCGACCCGCGTCTGGCACTCAAAGTTAACGCTATCGTCGGCGGTACTCCGGCCTACCGCAAGGAGTTCGCTCGGGGGGACACCCCGAGCGGCCCTGAGGATTTCGACGACTGGGTTACCCGCACCGTCCTCAATCCAGAAACACCGCTGTTCCGCGAAGCTAGGTATCTGCTCACCGAGGAGCCCGATCTGCGAGATACCGCGCTCTACCATGCCGTGCTCGCCGCTGTTGCCGAAGGCAACGCCACCCGCAGCGGGATGGCGGGATACCTCGAGCGAAAGGCCGCGGACGTCGCTCATCCCATTAACGTCCTCGAAGACGCAGGGTTGCTGTACCGTGACGCTGATATGTTCCGGGACAATCGTCCCACCTACCGAATCGCGGAACCGCTGGTGATTTTTTATCATGCGATTATGCGCCCGGCATGGGATCAACTGGAACGCCCCGGCGCGGCAAGACGAGTCTGGCAAGCCAGCCAACGACGCTTTGCTAGCAATATACTTGGGCCACATTTCGAACAAGTCTGCCGAGAATGGGCGTTGCGTCACGCGGCCCCGGAACTGTTAGGCGGACTGCCCGCACGAGTGGGACACGGTGTAGTCAACGACGCGCTGCGACGCACTAGGCATGAGGTCGATGTAGCCGTAGTAGGGATCCCAGATGGGAAGAAGGCGCAGCTGCTTGCAATTGGCGAAGCCAAGTGGAACGAAACAATGGGGCTCGGGCATCTGGAGCGGCTCCGGCACATCCAATCTCTGATATCCCAGGCCGGCCGCTATGACACAGCCCAGACCCGACTCGTCTGTTTCAGTGGCGCGGGCTTCACTGGCGAACTGCGGGAACTGGCCAAATCTTCTGAGCTAGTCCAGCTCATAGACCTAGAGCAGCTCTACTCAACAGACTAGCTCCGGCCCGGTCGTCGAACTCGACAGAATCGCCGTCATGCGGCTGAGAAACCGCAAAGTGTCGAGTTCGACAACGCTGGGTTAAAGAGCTGACAGCATGTACTTATTAAGCAACGCCTAGCGCCGGGTGCACAAACGTCACACATTCACAATGGGGCTGCTCTGCACACCTTGACCGTCACCACGATAAAAGTCGACCTGATAACGGCCCCGAATCAGGCCTGACAAAGAGATGGTGTTTCCAATGTGGGTATCAAGCCGCTGGCTTCGATCTAGATCATAAATCTGGATCCATACGACAGCGTTAGACGTAGAAGTCGGCCCTCCAGGGCGGAGGAGGCCACGGCCAGTAACCGTATTACCCGTTACCGTGATGCATGCCTTGAGGTCATCGACGCGGAAGCCCCCGGGGCCATAATCACTGCATAGTTCCGCAGCTGCGGAGGCTACCCCCCCCCAGTGGTATCAGTGCCGCAGCTGTAGCAGCCACGATGACACCAGCCAACTTTCGTCCGAACACTCGAGAGAACATTTTTTACCTTTCGCTATGACTGTAGGATGGCGGATCAGGGAAGAACTTTGATCGCCACGAATCACTGATGATACAGAAATAGCTCACTTCAAACAGAGTTTCCGCAAACTTGACCATTAAGGCGATACACGCTTACCTCGTCCGCGCCCACGCGGCGATGAGGTCTTCTGGTCCGTAGACGGCATCAACTCCGGCAACGTTTACGCCGCTGCGAGAGACAGCAATCAGTGGGACCAGAGTGTCAGTCAGAGCGGCACGGTGTCGTTGCAGGGCAGCTAGATCACGGGCGTCAAATGATGCTTTCTCGCGCCATTTGATGGAGCCAAGGAAAAGCAGCTCCCGCGCGATGGGCGTCCGATCTGCGCCGACGATGTCAACCTCGACCGTGTTACCGCGGTTCCAGTAAGCGCCAAT
Organism: Mycobacteriales bacterium; assembly: GCA_038260095.1. Taxonomy (GTDB): domain Bacteria; phylum Actinomycetota; class Actinomycetes; order Mycobacteriales; family QHCE01; genus QHCE01. The sequence continues at coordinate 34,536 of JBBSOC010000016.1, forward strand.
CGCAGAAGCTGTAATCGGCATCTGTTCATCGGGCAGAAGTCGCCACAACGCATCCCGAATGAGCGGCTCTATAGCGTTCCCTCGCCAGCTCGTCCAGCTTTCCTTGACTCGGGCCAGGAGCAGATCTCCGCGGCGCCGTTCGATTAAATCCATATGCGGTCGCAGAAATGACAGCCAGAAACGTAGATACGGGTCGGCGATGCGATAACGCCGTTCTTTAGATGGATGGACGCTGATCGGAAGCTCGCTCACCACGAGCCGCTTTCTCCCCAAGACCTCTAGCGATCGACTTAAAGAAGCATGAGTAATTCCACCCGCGGCGCGAGCTATATTGCTATACGTGCGCTCACCATGGCCGATGGCAGTGAAAACGTCGCGCGCTTGTGCCGCAGTGGGAAATTCGGCAGCCATAGCGCGCTCGCCGGAGACCAGGAGTGCCGAGAGTGGATCTTCCAACGCCCCCGCCAGATACTCCCATATTCCCGAGCCGCGTGGCCACTCGCCGCACACCAGGGGTAGGCCACCGGTGATGGTTGCGGCGTCGAACGCGGCTGCGGCATCCAGACCTAGCATCTCCCCCACCTCGGCAGGATTGAGCGGGCCGACGATCATCTCGCTGCCACGTTGGTAAAAAGGGCGCTCGTAGGAGTTTAGCGCCTCCATCATGGATAAATCTGAGCCGATAAGGAGCAATAATATAGGTTTACGACTGAGGAACCTATCCCATATGCGTTGCAGGTGACCCTCGAATGCGGGAACTTGCTCCATCAGGTAGGGCACCTCGTCGAAGACCACTACCGACGGTGCGTCGTCGGGAACCGCGTCAGCGAGCAGTTGCAGCGCCGCATGCCAGGTAGCCGGGGCGGCTTCGGTAAACACAGTTCGATGCGGCAGTGTTGAACGGGCGACCTCCTCTAAGAACTGCGAGAGCTCCACCTCAGGGGTCTCACCCGAGGCCGTGTAAAACACTGTCGGCACGCTCGCTC